>JAITSM010000186.1 GCA_031287815.1 Prevotellaceae bacterium | reverse complement strand
AGCATTTGAATGCTAATATGGCTTTGTGCGCTTGCTGCCACGCTTGCAAGCATGGCGAAAAGAAAGATAATTTTTTTCATACTATTATTATTTAAGGTTAATATTTAATTTTTGTCTATGTTCTATAAGTCTATTGTCTATGTTCTTTTCGCAGCTTCGGGGCTGTTTTCAAACACAAACTTTTTTCTATAAAACAACCCCTTGCCGCGATATTTTCATCACTGCCTTTTTCATCGTTTTCATTTAGGATTTCACTTGGTAAATCACAAAACGAAACGTGAATGTTATTTAATCGCTATTTGAGGTCTTGAGAAACCCGTTCTAAAAATAAATTAACATCCACGCTTTTCATGTGAAATGGTTCTTTTAGAACAGTTGAAATTTCTCAAGTTTCAAATAGCAGAACAGTACAAACATTTTATGCCTGTTTATACAAAACAAAGAACGTTATATCCGCTGCAAATATAGAACAATATTTTTTATCTGCAAATATTTCTTCATGCTTTTTTTAAAATTCCTTTCCCCCCGCTTCTTTTTCTTTCACCAGCCTGTATAATTATCCGGTAAAAGCGTATTCCTTTGTATTCAAAAACATTTTTTCTATCTTTGTATCGTAAAAACATAATCCTCAATTCACAAATAACCATCCGCCATGGAAGAAAAGCCTTATATATCCCTCCTTGCAAGCCAAAAGCAACCGCTGCGCCACGGGTACCGCCTCAATCGCAAGGGCGCCGCAGCCCTACGGGACGGTTGCCGGTGTCTGGGCAAGTGTGTTGCAGTACTGCAGGACGGTTGCCGGCGTCTGGGCAAGTGTGCAGCAGTACTGCAGAAGGGTTGCCGGCGTCTGGGCAAGTGTGCTGCAGTACTGTGGAACGGTTGCCGGTGTCTGGGCAAGGGCGCTGCAGTACTGCAGGACGGTTGCCGGCGTCTGGGCAAGGGCGCTGCAGCCCTCGCCGGCCATTCGGCCTGTTCCCGGAAGGGATACAATCACTGCATTTAACCTTATTAAACAATTATAGTTGTGGAAAAAATTATTACCCGCTTCGATTATTCGTACCTGCGTAACGAAACGCATGTAGGATTTCACACCAGTGTGAACGCCCTGTTTGTGGAGTATACCCCCGAAACGCTGGGGATTGAAACGCTTTATCCGGCCTACCGGTCGCTGTTTAACGAGGAAGTGGAGGCGCTCGACGTGATTCGCAGGAGTGGACTTACGATGGATATTGCGGCGCAAGACCGTGTGCGCGGCCGCTTGTATCGCGGGTTTTCGAATGCGGTAAAGGGATACCGCAATCACTTTGACCCCGCCAAACGGCAGGCGGCGGAGAAGTTGAAAATTGTCCTGAAACATTACGGCAACATTGCCCGCAAGGCCCTCGACGATGAAACTGTCGCCATCGAAGACCTGCAGCGCGAGCTGGTGAAGCCGGAAAATGCTGTGCATGTATCCGCCCTGGGGCTGGGCGAATGGCTGGGGCAGCTGGTGCAGGCGAACCGCCAGCTCGACGGGTTGATGATAAACCGTTATGAAGAAACCGCCAAACGTCCACACGCCCCTATGCGGGGCATCCGCAAGGAGCTGGACAGGCAGTTCCGCCTTATCCTCGACCTGCTGGAACTGAAGGCGCACAGCTATCCGGAGAGCAACAGGGCTTTTCTTTCCGAGCTGAACGCCGTGATGCAGCGCCATAAGGACGTGCTGGCACAGGAAGCCGGGCGGCGGCATCAGATAAAAGACCTCGGCGCGGGCGGCCACACGGTGATAGAGCCTGTCGCAACGCAGCCCTATTCCGGCAAGCCCATCACGCCCATCCCGAAGGTGTGCTACCACACGGAAGGCAAGCCGGACGCAGCGCTTGTCTTCGCCAAAGATTTCACGCTAACCTACCGGAACAACACCAACGCCGGCATGGCAGAACTGACCGTGCACGGCAAAGGAGAATATAAGGGGAAAAAAATGACGACGTTTTGGATAGCGGGGGAATAATGGGGCTAATTGGTTAATGTGACTAATTGTTTAATGTGCTAATGTGACTAATTGGGCTGGCGCCGGCCAGCTAACCACTAACCACGAATCACTAACCAGGAATTTTTAACCGTTAAAGGAATGCGATGAATGAGCGCCTGACTGCCGGCGCAAAAAATCGGACATAGACGCATTTAAACGTGCCAAATATTGCGCTTTGTCCTGCTGGTATAATTCGTTCATTTCCGCCCGAACTTGCCGTACGTAATCTATCACGCGGAATGTCGGTTCTATTTGTTTATTCGCTTTCATATACGATTTCTTTAGGAGTTCTTAACAATGGTGAATTTCCCCTGTCTTGCTTGTTCGAAGAAAGGAACCGTCCAAGCCGAAAATTCCGCATCATTAAAGCCCCCCCCCAACAAGAATGCCGCCCGTTTCCACAGGCGGCATCCCTTCAGACCTCATACCTCATACCTCATACTTCATACATCAGACCTCTTCCGCCGCTGTTTTTCTTTCAGCAGTAGTTTCAGTTCGTCGCTCATTTGCGCGCTGATGCCGGCGTTTTCCTGCGCGCGGCGAATCAGGTAAGGCAACGTTTCCTTGAGCGGGCCGTAGGGAATATATTTGGATACATTGTAGCCGTTGCCCGCCAGTTCATACGTAAGGTTGTCGCGCATGCCGTAGAGCTGCGAAAACGATACAATATCGCTGTTCGATTCCACGTGGTATTCTTTCATCAGCTGCATCAGCCATTCGATGCTCCCGGTATTGTGCGTGGCGGCGCAAAACGAAACCTTCCCGAGGTTCCGGATGCACACGCGCAATCCCTCGTTGTAGTTGTTGTCCACCGCCTCCTTGTTGGGCAAAATGGGCGTCGGGTAACCCATTTTTGCGGCGCGTTCGTTCTCCTGTTCGTGGTAAGCGCCGCGCACCAGTTTCAACGCCACCTTGTAGGGAACCGTATCTATCAAGCGTTGCAGGTAAGCCAGGCTATCGGCCGCGTAAAACTGGATGGTGGTATAAACCACATGCTTTTCCCGGTTGTATTTAGCCATCATCATCTCCGCCGCCTCGTTAATAGCAGGGTTGATCCATGATTCTTCGGTGTCGATAAACATTTTTTTGCCCTGTTCCGCCGCCGCTCCGCACAAGGCGTCCAGGCGTTCGAGAAATTCTTTGCGGGCTTGCTGCTCGCTTTCGTTCAGCGGTTCCTTTTTCGAAATCTTTTCCAGTAACGGGCGCGCACAGATACCGGTAATCTTTACACAGGCAAACGGCACGTTCTTTTGCTGCCCGGCAAATTTTATGGACTGTAAAATATTTTTGCGCGTTTCTTCCTGTTGCTCTTTCGTGCCGGCCTGTTCGGCGGAATAGTCGGAGATAGCGTTCACGTGGTGCGCCGCCAGGTTTTGTATAACTTTTTTCGTATCGTCCAATGTTTCCCCGCCGCAAAAATGATTGAAAATGGTTTTACGGAGGAGGTATTTTACGCCGGGAATCCACAGCGCATAAGGCAATGCAACCTGCCCGAAACGGATGAGCCATTTGTAACGGACGGCTCTGAAAAGAAAGATGGAAGTAGTAAGTTCGCTGTTGCTTTTCTCTTTGATGGAAGAAGGGATGTGTGAAAAATCGATGCTCATAATTTTAACTGTTCATTTAATCATTTTTGTAAAAAATTTATTCCAATGCCGCATTGGAGGCATTGTTTGTTGTTGCAGTAATCCGTTTTTAATTGAATTAACGCCTGTGCGTAAAATGCGTTGCCGGGCTTCACGCCTATTTGTTCCCAAGCGTTGGTGATGTGATTTTTTTCGGGCGGCAGGGTTTCCAGCAGCTCTACCGCTTTTTCGCATAGCGCTTCGTTAGCTTGCCGGCAGCCGTAAGCAAAGAGGTAAGGAACGATCAGGTTTACTATCATTCGTTGAATCGAAGCCGCGCCGATGGTTTTCGGCATCCTGCGTGAAATTTTCCCAAACGTAAAATGCGTATCCCAGTAGGAGGAAGCCTGCACGTCAAACAAATTATATAAGTCATCCACCGTATGAAACGCAAGCATTTTATCTATTAAATCAGCATCCCGGTGCAGCAGCATGGCCAGTTGCGCCACCCGCACCGTTGGAAAATTCGACGGGCGCAGCCGCAAAAATTTCCACAAATGCGCTTCGAGCGGCTGCAATGAATATTTTGTTTGGAGAAAGGAATATTCTTTTTGCAACGCATGCTGGTAATCATCTTTTGCTTCGCTGGCAAGCATTCCCGCCTGCCCGAACAGCAACGCTTCTATTTGCAACAGGGAATGGCGTTGCTTTCCGATGGCGGCAAAAGGCGTAGCTTTTGCCAGCAGCTCGAAAGGCACGGCATTCACGCCAAAACCAAACGTCCGGAATAATAACCGGTAGAACGCCTCGTGCCAGTTATTGTGCGTGGCGTCGAGCACGTCGTACAGTTGTTGCGCTTTCCGTTCCAGCCGTTCCACCAGCAGGCGGCCTAAAAAATGTTTGATGCGGAATAAATCCACCTGCGCCGCTTCCTTTCCGCAGGCCACCCATTCTACCGATTGTTGCAACGCTGCATAACGCGCCTCCATTTGCGGATGGTAGCGTATAATAAAAGTAGGCAACAGTTGCCCGTCGGCGCGCACCACCGGCTGGTCATTTTCTTTTACGACGTGCAAAATAACGTTATTGTAGGCTTTGTCTTCATGGTGAATATGCCGTTGCCAATCGGATGCGCGCATATGTATTTCCACATTTCCCGCCCACAGGGTATCGCCTATTTTGATTTTTGCATTGAAAAAATCGGGGCCGGCGTCCCTATTGTGTTGCCCGGGCGTGAGGATTTCGATCATTTCGCCGGTAACAGTAACTAATTTCGACTTGTCGAACAGCCCGTATTCCCACAAAAAATGCAAAAAATCCTCTTTCATAAAAATATTTTTTACAAAGTAACAAAAAATATTTATCTTTGCACCCTCAATTCGGGGTGTAGCGCAGTTGGCTAGCGCGCCACGTTCGGGACGTGGAGGCCGAAGGTTCGAGTCCTTTCACCCCGACAGAAAAAGAATATCAAAGATATTCAAAAACTGTCAAAGACTGTCAAAATGCGCGGAAATATTAGCTTCCGTGCATTTTTTTACTACCCGTGAAATTAAAAAGATTGTCAAAAAATATCAAAAAATATCATTTTTTTGATACCAATTGTGTACCTTTGTGTACCCAAATGGGATTTTTGATACCCGTTCTATATGAAAGCTATTTATAACTATAATCGCATAAATATAATAACTTATTGCCTTTTGCGAACTTCTATTTCTTCGGACTTTACTACGCAACCATTTTGGTCGTATGCACGAACTTGATAATAAAATAAAGTGTCATCCTGGTCAAATTTATCAATATATTTATTCACTTTTGACAATGTAGTAATAGCTTTGAAAACATTGGCCTGTGGATTTTTTCGATAAAGTACACAACCCTGGTAGGTTTCTTTGTTTTCCAAATCAATACTCCATGAAATATTAATCGTTCCATTCTTTTTCGCAGAAGCTTTTATTTTTTTTACCTCTAATGGACACGTTTCATCCGCAATGAATTTTCTATCATATGAGACAGACGGCATAGAAACATTTCCTGTAGAATCAACAGCGGTCAAGTAATAACGGTAATTTACGTTTTTTTCTATCCGGTTATCGGTAAATAAATGCGTGCCTGCTTTTATCAAAGAGTAATTCAACCGTTGAAGTGTACCTATAGAATCGGCAGGCTGAAAACGATAAATGTTATAACCCATAAGGTCGCTTTCCGCATTACCAAGCCATTCTATACGAAGTGCTCGCACTTCTTGTATGATACCAATAATAAAAGGCTCACGAGGCACTACCACATCAGGCATACGGGCACTACGGGCATCGGAATATTTGCTCATGTTGTAGGACGAATCAATCGCTGCCACTTTATAAAAGAAAAAGTTTTTAGCATTGTGTGGAAGGCTATCGGTAAACTGTGTTTCCCTTATGGCTGTAGCATTAAGCAGCACGTAATTATCATTACGATTAGCACCTACCGTGCGATAAATCCGGTATCCCATTAAATCTTTTTCCTGATTAGGATTCCACGAAAGTTGTATTCTTCCCGTATCTGCGACTACTTGTAATCCTATTGGCGCGGCAGGGGGAAAAATATCCAGTACTTCACCAACCGTTGGGCGCGATTTGCCTTCGTTTCCGGAAGAATCAACTGCTACTACATAATAAATATAAGCACCCGGCTCAGGTACCGTATCGTAGTAAACAGTTTGGCCAGGAGGCAATACCTGTTCATTGATTTGTATGTTTGCTCCTTTCCGCCCTTTCTGTCTATAAATAGTATAACCTTCCATATCACTGCTTGGAAAATCATTTTTCCATGTGAGTGTAATATCAAATAACCCGACATCAGCACGTAGATTGTGTGGTGCAGCAGGTGGAGTTTTATCTTTAGGGATTACCGTAATTTCTTCGGTAAACAAGGTGAGACGGGAAAAATAGTCTATTCCCTGGATTTTATAAGTATAAGGTACTCCATTCTGCAAATTTTCTTCTGCATAGAATATGTCAGGATAACCGATACTGTTATCTTCTTTCGGAACTTCAGATAATATTATGGGGCGTTGGGTAACTAAGTTAAATGACATTTCATTCGCGGTTTTTCGATAAACGTTAATCCCCCAATAACGTTTTGTTTCCGGTTCCCATCGCATAGACACTTTCCCATCGCCTGCTACAACTTGTAAGTTGTTCGGAGGATTATCGGAAATAAACGTATGCACAGTCAAAAAGGAAGATTGTTCGATAAGTTTTTCTCTTCCTCCTATAATTTCATGTACTTCATAACTGTATGTTTTACCGGGAACGACCGTACAATCTTCGTACATAATTCCGGCAAACTTGGAAAATTCATTGTTCTCAAATGTTTTTACTATTAAAATAAGGGACAAAAATCCTTTTATATCCTCTGGTTTGGCATTATTTGCCATTTCAACATAACGCTCAAGTGTGGTATCAGCAATGAACAATTGTTCGGGAATTTGATAATCACCTTTTTTAATAGGACTTTTATTCAGTTTTATACGGAGAGTATCTGTTTGTGATGTTCTGTAGATATTCACTCCGTCAGGATAAAAAAACTTTTCGTCGTACCACTTTATCCACACGCAAGGTTGTCCATTGACAGTGGCATTACTTATCACCATACGTTCTTGCGCTGTAAGATGGTTAATAGTGGCAAACAAGAATAAAAAAATTATGAAGTAAAAACGTGTCATATTATTTTCAATTATTTTTAGTGATTTTAGTCAATTATTTAAAAAGCGAAACTATAAGCCAAAGTTCCTATCCATTCACCCGCAATCTTTTTATCATCATATCCTGTATTGATAATACGATGCAGGTAGTTCGTATTAAAATTAACGCTATGTTTCTTTAAAAACCGATAACCTAATGCCAAACGAATAGTATTGATATTGTTTGAGGTGGTTTCGGAATTAGAAAACATAGCCGTAAAACCAAATGTGGTTCGCAATTTCTTTTTAAAGAAACCTTTACTTAATGAAATACCTGCACTACTTGTAAAATCATTACTGGTGGCCATTTTATTTTGATTGGCAGAGGCATTGACACCAATATTCCAATCGGTTTCGATAAAACCTAAACGATAGCCAGCGCTCAGTCCGTTCATTTGATTATCCGTGCTTTCCTGCTGGGTAAACTCATTATTAATGGTGTTGACAGTTTGCATCATAAACAAGAGGTCTATTGAATGATTGAGCACTTCGCCGGGAATAGCATAAGAGGCATTCATTGAAAGATTATTGTTTATTTGCGCGTACTTAATAGAGTCTTTTACAAGAATTTGCGCTGCTTCGGTAGAAGTGTTATAGTTCGAAAAATTTAACGACGCATTTAAATTGTTTGTAATCGTATAAGAGAGATTAAGGCTACTGATAAATCGAGCATCTGTAGCTTCGGATTTGTTGTCTAAATTGTTCCGTTGATATCCGAAACTTCCCGATACATTAATTTTGTTTTGTAATAGCTTGACGGTAGCATTAACCGTAATATCCTGTACATTGTTGGTCATATATAGTGCACCCATCGTTTGGTAATTAGGATCTATACGTTGAAAGGATATTCCTGCAGTAAAAACTTCCGACTGATAATCGGCTTTGACGTTCCATGCATGAGCATATTGACTTGACGCTTTGGGGCGAAATAAACCGCCAAAATTGTTGGCATAGGTATATTCATCATAGACTACATCAGGTTGGCGAATATCACGTGTATAAGCGCTGAAGCCGTATTCAAGGGATAATAATAAATAATCGCCGATCTTTTGTTTGGTATTTAAACCAAAAATCAAATTTTCTTCTGGTTTTACAGTTAGGGCACTATCTGCTAAACCATTCAGGGAATTGATATTGTCTTTTCCTTTAAAAAAAATAATATCTACATGATTACTTTGCGTTCCTATACTAATCATTCCGGCGCCGCCCCAACGCTCGTAAACTGGCTGCCGGATGACCGGAGAAAGCGTATCGCCGGAAGGAACGGCTTTTACCAGCCGACCGTAAAACGCCTTCCCTTTTACTATGAAATTTTCCGGCATCAATTCTATACCACCACCCATAAATGTAGTGCCGTCATAAGTAAATTGCGACATACTCATGTTCCGAGATCCGATATGTGCAGTAATCCATTTGTAACGTGGGCTTATTCCGACAAAATTATATGCCGGTGCATTGAAAGTTTTGTTTTCCGAAGCAAGGTATAAAGAAAAGGGGGCATCTATAATCCCCTTGAAATTGAGATTGAGATTAGCCGAAATACTATAAGCAAAGGGATCGCGACGGCTTTGCATACCTTAACCGGTATATCCGGATCAGTTCGCCCCAGCGCCTCCGGATATCGTGAACCATTTTGCTTTTGTTATTTGTTCAATATCCTGCGCTTGAATAGTTCCCAAAAACAATAGTTCAACAATCAAAATGAATAGCCATCTATATGTTTTTAAGTTTATAGCACAACAAACCACATTGCTAGCAATAAGAGTATGCATTTAATAATCCGTTTTTGTAAATTTATTTCTTTTTATTTCACTCGCATAATAAATGCTAAAGTATAGTAAGGGGGACGGTTTTCATGAGGCTGGCCATATTGTCCTGACGATTTATTTCTACTATATTTCACTTCCAAATTGAAAGCTAAAGTTATATCATTAGGAAATCTATCGCCAGCAGTAAATGCATCAGTGTTTGTAAAATTTTGATCGTCACGTCCCCATTGGCCAGGTATAGACATTGTAAAATCTGGGAGATGACTTGTCTCAAGTGTTATGTGCTTAGCACCTCCTTGTTGTCCTACCAAACCATAATCTGCATTCATGTCCGTATCTATTACTTGTTCATCAGAACGTTTAACATACTGACCAACTATAAAGCGGCCACGTAAGTCAGGGGTAGTATACCCATTAGAAACTTGTCCGTCGCATAAAACCCAACCATCCGGCGGCTTTGTCCCACTCCACATAATAATACCGCCCAGTGGAATTGTACCATAACCTATAAGGCTTGTCGCAGTGATTGTTCCTGATGAAATATTATTATCTACAACCATTGTCGTG
>JAITSM010000130.1 GCA_031287815.1 Prevotellaceae bacterium | reverse complement strand
ACGCCCCCATCAAAAAGGGGCACGCCCCCATCGCAAGGGGGCGCGCCCCCGTCGCAAGGCGGGATGCCCAAAATAAATAGTGAACCAATAGATTAACTTAAAAAGGAGAACCAACACCTTATTTCGCCCCGATCGCTACTACCGGATGCAGGCGTGCGGCCATGATCGCCGGAATCATTCCCGCAAAGATGCCGACAACGGTAGAAATAAGTATGCCGCGCAAAATATTGAGCAGGGTTAATGAAATGGAAAAGTCGAATACGTACGTAAGGAGGCTGGTGGCGGCAAAAACAATAAGCAATCCGAGCAGGCCGCCCATCAGCGAAAGCCATACCGACTCGTAGAGGAATTGGGTGAGGATAAAATAATTTTTTGCGCCCATCGCTTTTTGAATGCCGATAACCGGCGTCCGTTCCCTGACCGACACAAACATGATGTTCGCCACGCCGAAAGCGCCCACCAGTATGGCAAAGCCGCCGATAACCCATCCGGCCAGGTTGATCATATCCATGATGGGATTCAGTTGTTGCGCTATTGTGCTGAGTTCGTTAATAGCAAAATTATCTTTTTGCGAAGGCTTCAGGCGGCGTAGCGAGCGCATGAGCAGTTTGATTTCACCGCGCATGTCGTCCAGGTCGACGCCTTGTTTCGCTTTGACGGCAATGCTTGGCGAGCCGTAGCGAATGTTGGCCAGCGTACGGGCATAGTTAAAGGGTATCATCAGCGCGTTGTCGTAATCGTTTGCGCTGACGATGTTGTTGCCCTGTTTTTCGAGCAGCCCGATGACGCGCGTCTTGTGCCCGGCGATTTGAAATATTTTGTCTACCGCCGGCTCGTCGCCAAACAGTTCTTTCGCCACGCTGTGGCCGACAAGGGCTACATTTGTCCCGCTGTTGATTTCCATTGGCGAAAAATAGCGCCCGGCGGCTATGTCGAAGGCCGAGATTTTGTCCCAGTCGTAAGTAATGCCGCCGATACTGATGCGGGAGGTGGTTTTGTTTTTATATTTCAACTGGCGTGAAAAGCTATAGAGGCAAGCGACGGATTCCGCCGTTTTGCAGTTATTTTGGATGGCTAAAAATTCTTCGTATTTCATTGCCGGGCGTTGCCGGAATTCCCACCATTTAGTTTCGCCGCTGTCGTCATACCAGGGGGTGCGCTGGATATAGACCACGTTGCTGCCGAGCGATTCAATGCCGGAGCGCACGTTTCCTTCCAGCGCATCGACCATAGTAAATACGGAAATGATAGAGAAGATGCCGATAGTAATGCCCAGCAACGAAAGGAAGGTACGCAGTTTATTCGCCTTGACGGATACAAAGGCGAACGAAAAACTTTCCCCTAAAAGTTTTACCAGAATATATAAGTTTCGGATATGCCGCCGCATGTTTTCCTGCCTGTATTTGGTGTGTTATTTAATTTTCAAATTTGCGGGAATCGACATGATTTGCCCGAACTGGTAAATCAGCAACCGCGTTTGCAGCAAATTGGTTTGCCCGTCGTTGATGCGCACCTGCACGGTATCGGGCAGGCGGTAAGCGATGCGGGGCGAACGTTTGTCGTTGCTCTGGAAATTATTTGCCGGCAATTCGGCTGTTTTCTTTTCGGGCGTCAATTCAAGCGTTATCGGGCGTCCGGCCACGTTGCTGGCGGGCAACAGCCCCTGCGTGCCGGAAAAACGGAAGGCCACATATAGCTGTTTTGCCAGCCCGGCATCCGGCGTTACATGAAATACCGCCGATTGCAAGCCGGTGGTTGTTTTGCCGAGAAACAAACTGAGGTATTCTTCTTCCAGCCGTTTTATTTCTTCCAGCGCAGCGCGCAATCCGTCGCTGTTCCACGAAGATTCGGTTTCGCCGCTAATGAGTTCTACGCGTTTTTTACGCAGGTTGAAGAGGAAGTTTGCCGCTTCTTCGGCACGGCGTTCGGGATTTTTTTCTATCAACTGGTTTTGCTGTACCGGCACTTTTTCATAACCGGCGGACGTTTGCACGCTTTTGTAGAGGGTAACCCTGTCGCGCCCGATATTGGGTTCGGCGCCGGCGTCGTTAAATTTTCCCTGTTCGGTAACGGCCAACCGGAAGGCGGTTTCCTGCGCGTCTGTGGGGGTTAGCATAGCAATCAAGCCTTCGGCGGATAACGTTAAAAAATTCACCGAAGCGTTTTTTTCTTTTATTTCCAAAGCATATACCTGCGAAGCATCCGCTTCTACAATAGTGCGCAGTGCGATGCTCTTTAACCGGAAGGTTTCCCTGTTTTCCATTTCCGCCGTCATGCCCAGGTATTTTTGCGCATAACGCGCATAAGGCCCGGCGGTGAACAGTTCATGAACGGCCTCCACCTGTATTTCAATCACGCTGGAAGGGAGCGCATATGCTACTATCGCGCCTTCCGGCACGGAGGAACCTTTTTTAAATGGCGTTTGCGCCGTTGCGCCGCCGTAAAACAAACAAATAGCTGCTAATAAAAGTACATTTTTTCTCATAATTAAAAATTCAATTTTTGTTGTTTTTTTATGCAAAGTTACAAGTTTATCCGTAATTCTGATATTTTTTTTACCTTTGCTGCCACTAAATACTAACTTCAAAACACTAAACTATGTTTAAAAATCATCCAAAAGGCTTATTAGTGCTTGCATTGACCAATATGGGCGAGCGTTTTGGCTACTACACCATGTTAGCCATTCTGACGCTGTACATGCAGGCTAAATTCGGGCTTTCGTCGTCGTCGACCAGCTTAATCTATGGAACTTTTTTAGGGCTGGTTTATTTCCTGCCGCTCATCGGCGGGATTGTAGCCGATAAAGTGCTCGGCTACGGAAAGACTATTTTGCTCGGCATCGGCGTAATGTTTGCCGGCTATTTGCTGCTGGCGCTTCCCAGCGAAGCCGACGTTACAGGGCAAATTATGATGTATGGCGCATTGCTGCTTATCTCTATGGGGACAGGCTTTTTTAAGGGAAACCTGCAAGCATTGGTCGGAAACCTGTATGAATCGAAACTTTTCAAAGACAAGCGCGACATCGCTTTTTCGATATTTTATATGTTCATTAACGTCGGGGCTTTCTTTGCGCCCAGCGTAGCGAATACTATCAACAACGCCTTTCTGGCAAAAGAAAATTTCACTTACGACGCCAGCATTGCCAAAAGCTATGTGGCCTTGAACGACCGGCTGGTGGATGAAAATACCTTTTCCATGCAGGCATTGGAAGGAAAGACGGTGGAAAATGATAAGGAAAAAGCCGATATTATAAAAAATGCCAAGAAAAAGAGCGGCGTTATTTTTGAAAAAGACCGTTCGGAAATTTTATTCCGTTTGAAAGCCGCCGGGTTAAATCAATTGACGCTGGCGGGAAAACTCACGGCCGACTCCCTGCTGGTAACGCCGGAGGATTACGCTTTGCTCGACAGCCGACGGGCGGAAGACAGGCCGGCTATCGCTGCATTGAAAGACCGCATCCACGCCATTACCGTAGCCGACCCCGCATTATACGGCGCGCCCGATAATCCGGAGGCTTTCCCTACAAACTTCGGCAAGCATTATGTCGATAATGCGCTGAGTAAATCGTATAACCTGGCGTTTGGCGTAGCCTGTATCAGCTTAATTATTTCCGTCCTGATATTCCTTTTATTCAGGGGTACGTGGAAAGCGGTGGACAAAACGCATAAACAACAGCTGAAGGAAGCCAACCCTGCGGAACACGTGGTGGTGCTTTCCAAAGAACAGGTGCGCGAACGGGTGATTGCCCTGCTGCTGGTATTTTTTGTCGTCATTTTCTTCTGGATGTCGTTCCACCAGAACGGGCTTTGCATGACGTTCTTCGCCCGCGATTACACCGTAAGCCAGATAAACCCTGTACAGAATATGGCATTTTCGTTAATGGGGCTGTTGCCGCTGGTGGCAGTGCTTTATGGCATCTATATCGCCACGATGGGGCTGTTCGGCGGGAAACGCAATCTGATGTTAGGGGGCGTGATTTCCCTTATCGGGCTTGCCGGCCTGGCTGCTTACTATTACACGGACGTCAGCGCAGCGGTGGAAATGGTAACCATTACGCCGCAGATATTTCAACAGTTCAATCCGCTGTTTATAGTATTGCTCACGCCGGTGTCGGTAGCGTTTTTCACTTACCTTGCCGGCCGCAAGAAAGAGCCTTCCGCTCCGCGAAAAATCGGCTTCGGGATGCTCATCGCCGCCATTGGCTTTGTGGTGTTGCTCATTGCTTCGCTGGGGCTTCCCTCGCCTTCCGAAATTGACGGTATCTCGAACGTCCCGGTTTCCCCCAACTGGTTAATCGGAACGTACCTCGTATTGACGCTGGCCGAATTATTCTTAAGTCCGATGGGGCTTTCGTTTGTAGCCAAAGTAGCGCCGCCGCAGTACAAGGGCATGATGCAGGGAGGCTGGTTGGCCGCCACTGCCGTCGGCAACTTGCTGGTGGGCGTCATGGGTTCGTTTTGGGATAAGCTGCCGCTGTATGCCTTCTGGAGCGTACTGATCATTTGCTGCGTACTGTCTGCCCTGTTTATTTTCTCTATCATCAAACGCCTGGAAAAAGCGACAGAATAGCAGAGAAGGAAGAATAAGAAGAGGAGCTTGCTCCTCTTCTTTTATTTTACCCCCATTCATTTAGTAGGGACGCACGGCCGTGCGTCCCTACGTGTCTACAGCACCCTTCACTCTTCCCCGTTTATTTTCTCGCGATATTAAATTTGAAGGTTGCCATCTAAGGGGGTTGTGCCAACTGCCGCAAGCCTGTTTTTGCCTCCGGGAGGGGTTGCAGAAGGTTCTGCAACCCTGCTTTTACTTCCGGACAAGGTTGCAGAAGGTTCTGCAAGCCTGTTTTTGCCTCCGGGAGGGGTTGCAGAAGGTTCTGCAACCCTGCTTTCACTTCCGGACAAGGTTGCAGAAGGTTCTGCAAGCCTGTTTTTATTCCCGGACGGGTAAAAATGGTCAATGGGAAAGGGGGAGCGGTCAACGGAGAAAGGGAGGTTGTGGGGACGGTTTTTCATGTGTTGTTTAAAGGGATGAAAAGGGATGAAGGGGATGAAAAGGGATGAAGGGGATGAAGGGGATGAAGGGGATGAAGTATGAGTGCTGGCGCCTTTTTGAGTTAAGAACTAAGAGTTAAAAGTTAAAAGTTGCTGGCGCCAGCTCACTTTTAACTTTTAGTTTTTAGTTCTTAATTTTTAACTTTTCCGGCGCCAGCTCACTTTTAACTTTTAGTTTTTAGTTCTTAACTTTTAACTTTTCCGGCGCCAGCTCACTTTTAACTTTTAGTTTTTAGTTCTTAACTCAAAAAAAAGCCCGGAGGGCTTGCATTTTCATAACCCCATGCAAGTGGAGCGGAGCGTAACGCAGCAGGGGGATGCATACCGATACTCCCTGCACTCGCGCGGAGCACCCGCTTTCCGCTATGCACTGACCGTGCGCCGCGCGAAAGGCAGTGGGGTTCTTCCTTCCGCAGGCTGCGCTCCGCTGGCCTGCGGTTATGAATATTTCGCCCCTTCGGGGCTTTATTGAGTTAAGAACTAAAAGTTAAAAGTTAAAAGTTGGCTGGCGCCAGCACTTTTAACTTTTAGTTTTTAACTTAAAAAGGCGCCAGCCCAATTAGTCACATTAAACAATTAGTCACATTAGCACATTAAACAATTAGTCACATTAGCACATTAACCACATTTATTTTCTATCTTTGCAACCAAATTAAAAACTATGAAAGCGCTCACTGTCGTTAAAATCGGGGGCAATATCATTGACCGGCCGGCCGCGCTACGGACGTTCCTGCTGGATTTCGCCGCGCTGGAAAGCCCCAAAATACTGGTGCACGGCGGCGGGGTGCTGGCTACCGAACTGCTGGAAAAAACAGGCGTGCCGGTGCGCATGCACGAAGGGCGGCGGATAACCGACGAGGAAACGCTAAAAATTTGCACGATGGTCTATGCCGGGTGGATTAACAAAACCGTTGTGGCGCAGTTGCAGCAGGCGGGTTGCAATGCTATCGGGCTTTCCGGCGCCGATGCCGATAGCGTGCCGGCAACGAAACGCCCGCCGGCGCCGGTGGACTTCGGGTTCGTGGGCGACGTGGCAGCCAGCCGCATCAACGTTCCTGCCCTGTCGCTGCTGCTTGATAACGGGCTGTGCCCTGTTTTTTGCGCGATCACGCACGACGCGCAGGGCGGGCTGCTTAATACCAATGCCGATACGATGGCTTCGGCTATTGCGGCGGCGTTGTCGAAAACATATTACTCAAAATTGCTGTTTTGCTTTGAAAAAGGCGGCGTGCTTGCCCGTCCGGACGATGAGCATTCCGTTATTCCCGAAATGGATGCGGCGTATTTTGAACAGCTGAAACAACAACAAATCATTTCCAAAGGAATGCTGCCGAAATTAGACAACGCTTTTGCCGCCCTGCGTAACGGCGTAGCGGAAGTGTACATTAAACATGCCCGCCACCTGCGCTCGGATACCGGCACACGCTGTATTTTTAATTGAAAATGGAAAATTGTCCCACAGATGCACACAGATTATAACAGATTACACAGGTTTTTAAATACACTTTCAACTTTTAACTTATGACACAACTGTCCCGCGCGGTGGAGTTGCTGAAAGGCAAGATTGCTATTCCGGCCTGTTCGGGTGCGGAGGCGGCGGCGGCCGGTTACCTGGAGGCGTATCTTTCGGCGGCCGGCGTAGCGCCTTTCCGGATAGGGAATAATGTTTGTGCGTATTCTCCAAAAAACAGCAAGGGGAAAAAGACGCTGCTCCTCAATTCGCATATCGACACCGTGAAGCCGGCGGAAGGCTATACGCTGAATCCTTACGAGCCCGTCGAAAAGGACGGCAAACTCTTCGGCTTGGGCAGCAACGATGCGGGCGCGTCGCTGGCGGCGCTGGCCGAGAGCTTTATTTATTTCAGCACGGTGGAATTGCCGTTTAACCTGCTGCTGGTATTGAGCTGCGAAGAAGAAAACTCCGGCGCGGGCGGTATCCGGGCGGTTACGCGGGAAATAAAGGATATGGATTGCGCGATTATCGGCGAGCCGACCCTGATGCAAGCCGCCACCGGCGAACGCGGGCTCCTGGTGCTCGACGGAACGGCGCACGGCAGGCAGGGGCACGCCGCACGCAACGAAGGCGTCAATGCTATTTACGGCGCGCTGGAAGATATTGCCTTTATCAAAAATTATACGTTCGACAGGGTTTCGCCGCTCATGGGGGAGGTGAAAAAGAACGTTACAATGATCAGCGGCGGCGACCAGCACAATGTGGTGCCGGATAGCTGCCGGTTTGTAGTGGACATTCGCCCCAACGAATATTATTCCAACCGGGAAATCCTGGAGCTGCTGCAATCGGGCGTACAGAGCGAACTAAAGGCGCGGTCGCTGCACAACCGCTGTTCCTTCACGCCTGCCGGGCATCCCCTGCTGCAATGCGCCGAGCGGCTGGGCATCCCTGCCTACATTTCGCCGACAACTTCCGACTGGATGCGGTTGGACATTCCCGCTATCAAGATGGGTCCCGGCGACTCGGCGCGCTCGCACACCGCCGATGAATTTGTTTACCTCCGTGAAATAGAAGAAGGCATCAACGGATATATCCATTTCATCTCAACCCTGTGTTTAATGTGACTAATTTAGTTTAAGGTTGCTGGCGCCAGCCCAATTAGTCACATTAACACATTAGTCACATTAGCACATTCTTTATACTTCATAATTCATAATTCTCATGAGTACTCTTTGGAATAAAGGCACTGCTGCCGATGCGCTGGTAACGGCGTTTACGGTGGGCGACGACCGCGAATATGATTTGCGGCTGGCGAAATATGACTTGCTCGGTTCGCTGGCGCATGTAAAAATGTTAGCCCGCATCGGGCTGCTCACCGCGCCGGAAAGCCGGTTGCTGTGCGCCGAACTGCAAAAACTGCTGGACGAAGTGGCCGGCGGCGCATTTGTTATAGAAGAAGGCGTTGAAGACATCCACTCGCAGGTGGAACTCACGCTGACCAAACGTATCGGCGAGGTGGGAAAGAAGATTCACTCCGGCCGCTCGCGCAACGACCAGGTGCTGGTGGACATCAAGCTCTACCTCAAAGACGGGATATTGCAGATAAAAGATAAAACCGTGCAACTGTTCGGCCAGCTGCAAGCGTTGAGCGAAACCCACAAAGACACCCTGCTGCCGGGCTATACGCACGGACAGGTAGCGATGCCTTCGTCGTTCGGCCTCTGGTTTGGCGCCTATGCCGAAACGTTGATTGATGACCTGCATATTTTATTGGCGGCTTACCGGATTGTCGACCAAAACCCGCTCGGCTCGGCGGCCGGCTACGGCAGCTCGTTCCCGCTGGACAGGGACATGACCACCGCCGAACTGGGATTCCGTGATATGAACTACAATGTGATTGCCGCGCAGATGAGCCGCGGCAAAAGCGAAAAGGCCGTATCGCAGGCGGTGGCCGCCATTGCCGCCACGCTGAACAAACTCGCCGCCGACTGCGTGATGTACCTTTCGCAAAATTACGGCTTCATTTCTTTCCCCGACCACCTGGTTACCGGCTCGAGCATCATGCCGCACAAGAAAAACCCCGACGTCTGGGAGCTCCTGCGCGCCAAAGCCAACCGGCTGCAGAGCGTGCCGAATGAAATTGCATTGTTGCTCGCCAACCTGCCGCACGGCTACCACCGCGACGGCCAGCTGCTGAAAGAAATTCTTTTCCCCGCCATCGACACGCTGCACGCCATGCTGGACATTACGGCGTTTATGTTGCAAAACATTTCGGTGAACAAACATATTTTGGAGGAGGCGAAATACGATTACCTCTTCACCGTCGAAGAAGTGAACCGCCGCGTGCTGTCGGGCGAGCCCTTCCGCGAAGCCTACAAAACCGTAGGGCAGCAAGTGGCGGAAAATAAATTCACGCCCCGCAAAACCGTTACCCACACCCACAAGGGAAGCATCGGCAACCTCTGCACCGCCGAAATCCGCGCGAAAATGGAAGCCCTGCTGGCGATGTTTCAGTAAGCAGTAAGCAGTTTTCAGGAGGCAGTAGCTGGCGCCGGAAAAGTTAAAAGTTAAAAACTAAAAGTTAAAAGTGCTGGCGCCGGAAAAGTTAAAAGTTAAAAACTAAAAGTTAAGAGTGCTGGCGCCAGCACTCTTAACCCTTCCCCCTTCCCCCCTCACCCTTCACCCTTCACCCCTCACCCCTCACCCTTCACCATCATAAAAAAGTTTGGTGCATAAGAAATTTTCTATACCTTTGCCCCCTCAAACAACACTTTACAACTTACAACTTACAACTTACCTGTGCATAACTTCCTGCTAAAATATCCCCAAACCCCTTGCGCCGCAACGGAATTTGTCGTATGCTTTACACTGCGACGCAGTACAGCACAGAAGAGTGTTCCTCCTATCTTAAAAATCAAAAAACATATCCGCATCTCCGGCAACAAAACCCCACTTGGGGACGGCGTCCCGGAAACTCCGGCGACAAAACCCCACTTGGGGACGGCGTCCC
>JAITSM010000108.1 GCA_031287815.1 Prevotellaceae bacterium | reverse complement strand
TCGACTTGCCGCACGTGCGGCAACCCTCCCGAAGGGCTGCAATCGACTTGCCGCACATGCGGCAACCTCCCCGAAGGGGTGAAATCGACTTGCCGCACGTGCGGCAACCCTCCCGAAGGGCTGCAATCGACTTGCCGCACATGCGGCAATAGACATTATTCATTATTCGTTGTTCATTAAATTCGTCCCCTGGGACGGAATGTGGGTAGAAACGATGATTATTCCGCCGCCGTCGTCCCGTCAGGGACGAAATGTGATGGTTATTTTTTCACATAAATACATCTTTTGTTATTGTTAACCCCTTTTCACATTCCGTCCCAGGGGGACGGTGGAGCCGGGTGGTTGTTTCCATTTCTACCAACATTCCGTCCCTGACGGGACGTTGTCAGCTGTTCATTCGTCTATGTTCTACAAGTCCATGTTCTCTTTCCGCAGCATCAGGGCTGTTTTGCAAACACAAACTTTTTAATACAAACAACCCCCTGCTGCGAATTTTTATTCGTTGCCAATGATTGCAGAATGTTTTGTCAGACTTTTTCTGCAACGTGTTTCTTCAACTTTTAGGATGATTTTTCCCCTATTCCTCTAAAAAGCTAAAAGTGGAAGTGGACGCTATACTTATTGATTTCTGAGGTTCGGGAAAACCCACTCGGTAAATAAGTATAACGCCCCACATCCACTCTTGGTGTAGCTATTATTCATGACGGATGAAAATTTCCCGATTTCGAATGCATGCAGAATAAAAGTTAAAGCGATATATATTTTTATATCTATTTCAAAATGTCAAGGAGCAAGTAATAACCGCTGCAGATATTATTACTTTATTTTTTAATTGCAACTATTTTTGGGAAATATTTGTCGTTAAAAGAAGTTAAGAGTTAAAACTTGGCTACCATTATTTTTTTTCGTATCTTTGTGGCTTATTACGAACAATTCTCCAATGGAACCTACGCGCATCTTATTTATTTGCTCCGAAATAGCGCCCTATCTTACCGATACGGCCATATCGGAAGTAGGGCGGGTACTCCCCCAAGCCATAGCCGAAAAGGGGCGTGAAATACGCGTTTTTATGCCGCGATTCGGCAATGTCAATGAACGGCGAAACCAATTGCATGAAGTTATCCGGCTGTCGGGAATGAATATTATTATTGATGACACCGATCATCCGCTGATTATTAAAGTAGCCTCCATGCCGGGGGTACGCACGCAGGTTTATTTTATTGATAACGACGATTTCTTCCAGCGCAAAGCCGCACTGGTGGACGAGGGCGGGCAGCCCTTTGCGGACAATGACGAACGGGCGATATTTTTTGCCCGCGGCGTCCTCGAAACCGTGAAAAAACTGCGGTGGAAACCCGCCATCATCCACTGCCAGGGGTGGTTTACCTTCCTGGCGGCGTTGCTGTCGAAAAAAGCCTATAAGGACGACCCCCTGTTCGGAAAAACCAAAGTCGTGCTTGCCATTCCCGAAAATGAAAAATTCGAACAGCCGTTGGATAAACGGCTAAAAGAAAAATTACTGCTCGAAGGCATCCGCCCGAAAGACGTAGAAGACCTGGCCAACCCGACATTCGCTAACTACGTCAAATTTGCCATTCGCTATTCCGACGGCATCATATTTTTCGGCAGCAGGAAAAACCCTACGCTGGATACCTTTGCCAAAGGGCTGAAAAAACCTATCCTCCATTGTAAAAAACCGCTGTTAAGCGCTGACGACTGCAATGAATTTTATACCCAAGTAATACGAATGAAATGAAACGGTTTTTCTTTTCCCTGCTGGTGATTGCTATCACCGGTTTTTCCTGCGTCAATGTAGACAATTCTTTCGGTACGGATTTTATTCCCGAAGACCAACAACCCGGCTTGCGGGTACGCAATATTCCCAACCTGCCGGTGTATACGGCTACGGTAGATTCTATCGTTACCAATTCCGGATATGTGTATACCGGCCTTTTCGGAAGCATCAACGTTACGCCTTTCCACACCATGAATGCCGATTTGGTTTTCCGTATCTATCCGTATGTAAGCGGCCACAATTTCGGGGAAAACCCTGAATTTGTGGCGGCATCGTTGCTGTTGATTATTTCCGGACGGAATGTGGTGGATGAAGGACAGCAAAATATCGTGCAAAACGTCCATCTCTACGAACTCAACCGTACCTTGTATTACGACAGCACGTACTACAACACCTCCATCACGGAAAAAGACTGCAAGCAGGAACCGATAAACATGCCGGGCTTGACTTATAATGGCGGCGACACGCTTCTTATTCCGTTAACGGAAGCGTTCGGGAAGGAACTGTTGAGCGGCACGGCTAATGATATGGATTCGCTAGTTCATTTTTATGAAAGATACAAGGGCTTTGTACTGACCGTCGATCCACAGGCAGCGGGAATACAGGGCGGGCGGCTGAATACAACGGATATTTCCTCCGCTTACCTGACGTTGCAGTATAAGGATAACGGAAAAGATACGTCGATGCTCTACTGGGGCGACTATGGGTTGGTGTTTAGCGCGTACCGGCATTCGTCGGATTATTTGTCCAATTACCAAAGCCCGCCGGCAGCCGTAGCGCAACCGGTGTATTTTGAATCGCTGGCAGGCGTGAAGCCGGCGTTCGATGTGGCGGCAATAAAGGATTCCCTGCTGATGCTGGTAGATTCCCTGAAGGATAAACATGCCAACAACAATTTGAAAATATTACTCAACAAAGCCGAACTGGTTATTTCGATAGACTCTGTATGTTTGAAAAAACCTGAATGGGATATGGATAAATGCCCGCCGGTTTTGGCGCTGTGTTCCCGCACGGTGAATGACGCCGGGAAATTAACCTACCCGATGATCAACGATGTGTCGAACGCCGCTTTTGACGGCACGCTCAACCGTTCGTTGATGAGTTACTCGTTCAATATTACCCACTATTTGCAGCAATTCCTTAAACCGCAACCACCGGAAACGACCACCCTGTACCTGTTTCCCACCACCACTTTGCAGGATGATTACGGTTATTCCTATACGGTTTTGGATAATACAAACTACACGTACGTCCGGTTTCTTGATCATAATCATGCTTCTCCCGCCACCCTGAAACTTATTTATACGATTTTGTATTGACGTATCGGCAAAATTTTGTATCTTTGTCCGCCAAAATTGACTCCGTAGCTCAGTTGGTAGAGCAACAGACTCTTAATCTGTGGGTCGTGGGTTCGACCCCCACCGGGGTCACAAAAACAGTCGTATGGTCTAAGACTTTAGGTTTTTTAAAAAAGCATCGTATCTTTGTACCATAATCGCAGGCGATGAATTTATTTGAACCGAAACAAAAAACAACCTTTTCCGGTTTCTTTCGAAAGCACAGCTCCGGTATTTACGGTACGCTTATATTTCACTTAACGGTAGCGATTATTTTGCTCAGTTCGCAGATCTATTCTTATACGGTCGATGCGCGGGAGGCCGTTATGCTGGCGTTCTCGCCGGCGGAAGAAACATTTGTCCCGGTGCAAACGCCCCATACGGTGGCAACGCCTGCGGATAAGAGGGAAGCGCTGTCGAGGGAATTAGACCGGTTGATTGCCGGGGGGGCTCCCCCGCGCAATGTGGCGGTGGACGCATCCCGGCCGCGCCGCCAGCCTTTGCGCGACGACCGCAATACCGATGTTTCGCAACTTTACGAGGAAGCCCGCGAGGTGCAGCAGCGTATCGACGCCGCTCGCCGGGAGGCTGCGCTGCGGCAGGGCTCCGACGACGACGTAGTAGCCCCCGCCGTGTCGGTAGCGGCGGTTGAAAAATATGAAGGCCCTTCGGTGCTGTCGTACGACCTTTCTGGGCGGAAGCATTTGTCGTTGCCAGTGCCGGTGTACCAATGTTTCGGCGGCGGCGATGTAACCGTACAGATAGAAGTGAACCCGCGGGGATATGTGACGAACGTGTCGATACAGGTTTCCGCCTCCGTCGACAACACTTGCCTCTACGAAGCGGCCAAACGCGCCGCCCTGCGTTCCCGCTTTGCCGTAGACGCCAATGCCCCGGAAAAACAAAAGGGAAATATCGTCTACCGCTTCATCCCGCAATAATGCCCTGCTTTTTTAATGGAGAGTTGAAAATTGAAAATTAGCTGGCGCCGGAGGGCAGTAGGCAGTCTTCAGCGCGAATGTTTACCGTCGCAATGCGAATGTTTACCGTCGCAACGCGAATGTTTACCGTCGCAATGCGGATGGTTACGCCTTTTTTTTGCCTTACGGCGGCGGAAACTGCTCAAATTTTAACTCCTTTTTATTTTTCATTGTTTTTTGCTTCTAAGTTACTACATTCTGCCGGTTAAATTTTATAGCTGGCGGAAACAACGGACATTAGCATATCGAGTCGCTAAGTTGCCCGTACAACCCGTGTTCACATAATCGCACTGCAGGTTGGACGGGAAGGAATCAATTCTCAGGCCCCAGTGCCTATCCCCGGCACATTCATTCAGGTACCAGCTCACACCGTTATAGATTAGTGTATGGCCATCCAGAATGTTCATTTTATTTGCCCAACCGTAGTAATCAGTGACGGGCGTGCAGGATGAATTTAAAGATCGCAATCTCTCAGCGACCACACTACTGTTAGAACTTATACTGTTCACAAACATTGACCAATCTGTTGCTATTGGCAATAACCAGCCGGGCGGACATATTCCTTGTACATTACCGGTGGACGCACTTGTTCCGCCGGCATACGAAGCATACGCTTGCGCATAAGTATAAGCCCTGCCACAGTCATCTTCCGTACAACCACTGATAGCATAACCAGCACTTGCATATTTTACATTCTGCGCCAGCCACCATTTGTTGTCGGGCATTTTTACAATTCTGTACAATTCACTATCTCGTGCATCTTTTATGTACGCTTCCCAATTCTTTGCACCGCTTTGGCGTTGCAGGCAACGATGAGAGATGTCCATATACAAGTCGCTTCCGGTATAGGGACACCAAAGTCCGGGATAACCTGTGGCGTCGGTTATGGTTGCCGGCGTAAACGTTACGGCAGAAGTAGCAATTATCATTCCGGTTACTGTTTGTTCAGTTGTACCATTAGAAGCAATTAATTTGAATGGCGGCGTTCCTGCCAATGTATAAGAGCTACTGGTATTCGCCAAAACATTCGGCGGGTAATCGCTACCATAGGCGCACCAGTTGAATTTTCCGGAGGCATTGCTTAATGTGGCGGTAACGGTTGCCCCGGTATTGGTAGCGGCATATTCAATAAAAAAGCCGCGCGCAGTAACGTTGGTTATCGTGCCGTTCCCTCCTGTTTTAGCGAGGTTGGAGATGGTAGCGGTAGAAAAAGAGTTTGCCGGCGTTGCGCCTGTTACCGGGTAAAAATCTATCCATACCCACACACGATTATTGTAGGGTGCAGAGGGGGTGTTAGTCCATTCCACTTTAAAGGTTACTTTGTTTTCGGAATAATCCGTAGAAAGCGGCGTTACGGTTACTGTTGCGCTTGCTGCCACGCTTGCAAGCATCGCGAGAAGAAAGAAAATTTTTTTCATAAAATTAAATTGTTAAATTGTTATTGTTTCGCAGCATCAGGGTTGTTTGCAAACACAAACTTTTCCATATAAAACAACCCCCTTGCCGCGATTTTTTATTCGTTGCCACTTTTGTATTAAGCCGTTATTTCGCAGTTACATGTATTGTAATAAAGCGAAACGTGAGTTTAATTTATCAAGATAGAGGTTCTAGCATACCTACGTAAAAAATAAATTAAATCCACGTTTAGTTATGGATATTATCCCTTTTACGTTAGGAAATTTGCTAGATTTCTACCTTAGAATAGTTTTATCATTAAATAAAGAGCATCAATAACGCTGCAAATATATTACTTTATTTTTTATTTCCAAATATTTTTCGAAATAATTTTTTCCGTAAGATGATTCCGGCGCCAGCCAATTCTCCATTTTCCATTCTCCATTAAAAGGCGCCCGCCGACTCATAACTCACCGACTTTCGCTTATAACTTTTTTGTTTAGCAAAATAATATACCTACTATCAATTATTAAGGTAAGGGGAGGGGAAACTTTTACCCTGTTTTGGCACCTACTTCCTATTTTTATTGTATTTTTGCAGCCCTGCTCCTCCTAGAAAGATAGCAGGATATTTTAAACTAACTTTTTATTTTATGGCATTAAATTTAGGTTCAAAACTGCGCGAGTTGGAAAAAAAAACGGAAAAAGCTATACAGGGCGGCGGCGAACAGGCCATCGCCAAACAGATTGCTATGGGGAAACTCCCCGCCCGTGAACGTATCAACTGCCTGGTAGATGAAAACTCCTTCTATGAATATGATTTATTCGTAGAGCATGATGCGCGTGAATTCGGCATGGACGGGAAAGAATTGCCCGGCGACGGCGTGATTATCGGCACCGGGAAAATAAACGGAAAACCGGTCGCTATCTATGCACAGGATTTTACGGTGGCGGGCGGCTCGCTGGGCTCCATGCATGCACGTAAAATCACCAAGATTATGGACTATGCCCTGCGTATGCGGCTTCCGCTGATCGGTATTAACGATTCCGGCGGGGCGCGTATCCAGGAAGGCGTGAATTCTTTGGCGGGTTATGGCGAAATTTTCTTCCGCAATACGCTGGCTAGCGGCGTAACGCCCCAGATTTCGGTTATCCTCGGGCCCTGCGCCGGCGGGGCGGTGTATTCCCCCGCCCTTACGGACTTTGTGTTTGTAGTGGACAATATCTCCAAAATGTTTATCACCGGCCCCGAAGTGATTAAATCGGTGCTGGGGGAAGAAATTTCTATGGAAGACCTCGGCGGGGCGCGCGTGCATTGCGAAACCACCGGAAATGCGCACTTTTTTGCCAAAAGCGAAAAAGAATGTTTTGAGCAAATCAAGACCTTGCTATCGTATATTCCCTGGCACAACGAAGAACAAAGCGCCGTTGCCGCTACGCGGGAGCCGTCGAAAAAGTACCATATCGAGAAAATCGTTCCGATAGACCCGACCAAGCCCTATGATGTGCGGGACGTGATCCGTTCCCTGACCGATAATTCGGACTTTTTTGAAGTGCAGGAGCTGTGGGCGGCAAATATTGTCATCGGCTTCGGGCGGATGGCGGGGAAAACCATCGGTTTTGTGGCCAACCAGCCGATGGTGCTGGCCGGCGTGCTCGACTGCGATTCGTCGGACAAGGCGGCGCGCTTTATCCGTTACTGCGATGCGTTCAATATCCCGCTGGTAACGATTGAAGATATGCCGGGCTACCTTCCGGGCGTTGACCAGGAACATGCGGGGGTCATCCGGCACGGGGCAAAATTATTGTATGCTTACAGCGAAGCGACGGTTCCGCGTATTACGGTTATCCTTCGGAAGGCTTACGGCGGCGGTTACATTGCCATGAATTCCCGCCACCTGCGCGCCGATTTTGTGTTTGCGTGGCCTATGGCGGAAATTGCGGTGATGGGCCCCGAAGGCGCGGCAAATATTATTTTCCGTAAGGAAATTATGGAAGCCGCCGACCCGGATGCCATGCGCAAACAAAAGGTGCAGGAATATAAGGATAAATTCGCCAACCCCTACGTAGCTGCGGCAAAAGGATACATCGACTCGGTGATTAAGCCGAAAGATACGCGGCAATTTGTGCTCCAGGCATTGGAATTGACGAAATCAAAAACCGTTGGACGGCCGAAAAAGAAACATGGGATTCCACCATTTTAATTGAAAATGGAGAATTGAAAATTGAAAATTGGCTGCCGCCTGAAACTTTCAACTCATGACTCACGACTAAAAGACTATTGTATGGAAAAGAAAAAAGAGATGGATTTGCGGGAAGAGGAGATGGTGATTACCGAACACCCCAACGATTTCCAAATACTTTCGGTGATGACGGGGGGGCGGAAATACCAAACCACGTTTACAAAGAAATTTGCCGGGCGTAAAAAATGGGAGCGTCCGGATCCGGGAGAAATAAAATCGTTTATTCCCGGAACGGTTGAAAAGATTATGGTAAAAAAGGGCGCTCCGGTAAAAAAGAACGACGAACTGATGTCTTATATAGCAATGAAAATGCGTAATATCATCCGTGCGCCGTTTGAGGGGACAGTGGAAGCCATCTTTGTGAAAGAAGGCGACCTGTTGCCGAAAGGCACGCCGATGTTCGTGATCAAACAGAAGCCGGCTGCGCCGACAAAAGAAAAACTGCACAAGAACGCAAAAGAACAGCGGAAAGGGAAGCCCACAAAATTGGAAAAAGCAGTAAAAAATTTAACGCGAACGGGAAGAAAAAGATAATGGAGAATGGAGGATGCCGGCGTTAGCCCATTCTCCATTAAAAAGACATTCTCCATTAAAAAAAATACCACATTGCTGGTATTGCGGGGGGAATGTTGTTGCGCTACCTTTGCACCCGGAAATAGCAATAGCAATCGATTTATGAAAAAAGTAGACATACGGACTTACGGGATGAAACGGCAAATGTGCATGTGTATGTACATGCGTATGCGGGCTGCTTTTGTGCCGGAATCTTTTTCTACTTTATTATACAGGTGATGCCATAAAATAAAACAGAATAAAGCCCGGCCAACAGCCGGGTTTTTTTTATAAATAATCGAAGGGATACAATGATAAACGGGTTAAAGAAAATCATGTTAGCGCTGGCAGGAGGGTTTTGCCTCGCGCCGATATACGGGACAAGCTTTACCGGGCGGGTGCTCGACGCCGCCACCCTGCAGCCGTTGGCGGGCGCAGCGGTAATTGTTAAAAATACTGCTGTGGGCGGAAATACGGATAGCGAAGGGAATTTTATACTGCAAACCGATGCGCCGTTGCCCGTAACGCTTTCCGTTAGCCTGTTGGGGTACCTCCCGCAAGAGGTGGCGGTCGGCGAGGCGGATAAAAGCATCACGGTGCTGCTGGTAGAAAACGTCCGTTACCTTAATGAGGTGGTGGTCGTGGGCTACGGCACGCAGCGGCGCAAAGAGCTTACCGGCGCGGTGGCTTCGGTGCCCAAATCCGTGCTGGAACACGCCGCCGTCTCGCTGGACAGATTATTAGGCGGGGCGGTGGCGGGAGTGAGCGTGTCGCAGGTTTCGGGGCAGCCCGGCGCCGGCTCGAGCGTCCGGATACGCGGCGGCAACTCGATTAACGCCAACAACGACCCGCTGTATGTCATTGACGGGTTTATTTTCTATGGCGACAACACGGTGAACCGCGCCGGGCTCAATCATATCGAAAGTACCCTCAACCCGCTGGCGGCAATCAATCCGGCGGACATCGAATCCGTCGAGGTATTGAAAGACGTGTCGGCTACGGCGATTTACGGCTCGCGCGGCGCCAATGGCGTGATTATCGTTACCACAAAAAAGGGAACGCGCGGCGGCAACCGGGTGAACTATCAATACAGCATCGGGTGGGACAAGCCGGCGAAGAAATTGGGCTTGCTCAACGCTTCGCAGTGGGCGCGGATGCAAAAAGATTTCTTCCTGAACAAGGGAAAATATACCGACGAAGAGATTGCGCAGCTGGGCGAGGGCTACGACTGGCAAGGCGCCGTGCTGCAAACAGGCATTACGCAGACGCATGAACTGTCGCTCAGCGGCGGCGATGATCATATGCGCTACCTGCTGTCGGGCAATTATACCGGGCAGGACGGCATTGTGCTTCATTCGGGGTTCCGGCGCTACAATGCGCGGGTGAACATCGACAAAAACCTTGGCAACCGCTTCACGGCGGGCGTTACCGCTACCGCCGGCAAGTCGGTGCAAAACAGCCTGACCGCTTTCCAGGAAGTAAACTATAACTCTTCGCCCTATTCGGCGGGCATCACCAACTCTTTGGTTTATGCTTTATACATCCCGCCGGTAGTGCCTGTTTATACGGCCACCGGCGATTATAACTACGACAACCCGTTTGAATATTCCTACCTTATTTACGACGGAAAGACCGCCAACCCGGTGTCGGACTTGAAGAACAGCACCGGCGAAACAATCGGGCTTTCCCTGCTGGGAAACGCCTATGTCCGGTATGCCATTGTGGACGGGCTGGTGGCAAAAGTCAACGCCGGCACGTACATCAACCATGCCACGCAACACTTCTTCGCGCCCTCCTACACCGCCATCGGGCTGGAGACGTTCGGGCTGGGCGGCATCGGCAACAAGCGCCAGGAAGTGTGGCAGGCGGAATTTACGCTGGCCTTCACCAAACAGCTGAACGAATCGCATTTTATCGACGTCCTGGCGGGCTATACGTACCAGGACACGCAAACCCGTTTTAACACCAGCCTCACTTCCGATTTTACCAACGAAACGCTGGGCGTAAATAACCTGGCCGACGGCGCCCATCCCTTCTCTCCGGTGTCGGGCGCCTCCGAAGCCCGGCTGCATTCGCTGCTGGCGCGGGTCAACTATACCCTGCTGGGGCGCTACCACCTCACCGCCACCATCCGGAACGACAAATCGACGCGGTTTGCCAAAAACCACCGCTGGGGCGCTTTCCCATCCATAGGCTTTTCCTGGAATATCAACGAAGAACCCTTTCTCGAAAACCGCCGGGCATGGAGCGCCCTGAAGCTCCGCCTGACCTACGGCACGGTGGGCAACCAGGAAATAGGCGACTATGAATACGCACAGTCCTTCACCGCCAGCCGCGCCAACGGCGGCATTGCTTACTCGCAAACCAATCTGGGAAACAAAAACCTGAAATGGGAAACCACCACCCAGTACAACGCCGGCATAGACGCCGCGTGGCTGGACGGCCGCCTGTCGGTAACCGCCGACCTGTATTACAAAAAAACCTTCGACCTGCTGCTGGAAATCCCCGTAGACCCCCTACTGGGCGTCGCGTCCCAGCTGGTCAATGTAGGAAATGTAACCAATCGCGGCGTGGAATTTTCCATCAACCTGCTGGCCATAGACCGCCCCCGCTTCCGCTGGACAATAGCCGCCAACATTTCCCGCAACCGGAATAAAATAACCGACATGGGGGAATACCGCCAATTAGTGCTGGGGCGTAATGAAGAAGAGATTTTGCAGGTGGGCGAATCGCTCGGCGCCTTCTACGGGCTGGTGTTCGACGGGATTGTACAGAAAGACGAAGACGTCTCGGCACTGCCGAAAACCGTACACGGCGCCGCCCAACCGGGCGACCTCAAATTCGCCGACCTCAGCGGGCCCCAGGGCGTGCCCGACAATGAAATCAACAGCTACGACCGCGCCCACCTGGGCAGTATCCAGCCCGCCTACACCTGTGGCCTGCAAACAACCATCGACTGGCGCGGCTTCGACCTCTTTATCTCCCTGCAGGGCGCACAGGGCAACAAGGTATACAACCACCTCCGCCGCCACCTCGAACTGCCCAACGACAGCTACAACGCCTCCGCCGCCCTGCTGGACAGCTGGACCCAAACGCGTCCTTCCAACACCCTGCCGGGAATTGCCAACATCGCCAACGACCGATACTATAGCTACCTCGACAGCCGCTATGTGGAAGACGCCTCCTTCCTCCGCCTGAAAAATATTACGCTCGGCTACACCCTGGCGCCCCTGAAAACACGGAAAAATATCTCCCTCCGGATATACGCCGCCGCACAAAACCTCTTTGTCCTCTCCCCCTACAACGGCTACGACCCCGAAGTGGCGCGCGGCATCGACCTCGGAGCGTATCCCACCGCCCGCACTTTTATAATAGGCGCAAATATCAATTTCTAAGTATGAAGTATGAAGTATAAAGTAAAAATAGGATACAATAACGAATTTCCCTGCGCAGGGAACAGATTTCCCTGCACAGGGAACGAATTTCCCTGCGCAGGGAAAAGCCAGTCAGTCATCCATAATTCATACTCCATAATTTATAATTAAAAACCACATTGGTCACATTAAATAATCAGTTACATTAACACATTTAAAAAAAACAATCATGAAAAAACTACTTTTTTTAACCTTAACAGGTTTGGCCGTTGCACTGTATTCGTGCAACAAAGAGAACGATGAACCGGAAACCCCGGGGAACATTATCACCACCGAAGTGGTAAAAACGGATAAGGAGGCCGAGGCATTGGGGAATGCGGTCTATGGGCCGCTGCAGACGCTCAGTTCCTCCTTTTCGTTCCTGCTGGAATCGCACACCGAAAGCACGGTCAGCTTTGAAGGGGCGGAAACGGCCGGCGGCCCGGAAGCCAGCCGGCTGGAAACAACCCCCGCCAATTCGTATGTCGAAAAACTGTATAACCGGCTTTACCAAAGCATCGGGGCGTCGAACATCGCGATTGAGCGGCTGGACTCGTCGAAGGTAACCGACAAGCTTTCGCAGGAAACCAAAGACCTGATTAAAGCCCGCGTGAAGTTTACCCGCGCGCTGAGTTACCTTTACCTGGTGCAGCTCTACGGCGAAGTCCCCCTGAAACTGAAACAGGCGGACGCCAATAAGAATACCCGGGTAGCTATTGACGAAATTTATACGCAAATCGTCCAAGACCTGGTGGAGGCCGAAGCCGGGCTGCCGCTCTATGACCGTATCCGCTCCAACCCCAGCAAGGGCGCAGCCAATGCCCTGCTGGCGCGGGCGTACCTCACGTGGGGACAGAAACCCCTTTCGCAGGCGGAGGTGGAGGCCATCAAGAACGGCGCTGCCGACCCCGCCCATAGCGTGGATAATGAAAAACTGCAAAAGGCGGTGGAATATGCCGACAAGGTCATCGACAGCGACCAGTATGAACTGCTGGAAGACTTCAACCGCAACTTTGGCGTGGCCGCCGAAAATACCAGCGCCGAGCATATCTACACCATCCACCACGACGGCGATAACAACGGGGATGCGCAGGGAAACCACCAAACCCATTGCCCTTTTACCGAACGGTTCGACCTTTGGGTGGATAACCATATCGGCCCGTCGGACGTTACGCTGGTAGACCGTTATTCCAATGACGACCGGCGCAAATTGTTTTCCATTGTTACGCGGCTGTTCAATACCGATGAAAATAATAAAGAATACCAGTATAAATTTCCGGTAACTTCGCCGCGCTACGGCAAGTTTATCCACCGCAGCAACTATAACGAAACGCCGGCCGCTTCGCCCGGAAGGGAACGCGCGGGCGGCAGTGCGGCGGCACAGCCGAATAATATCAACCGGATTGAAATCCGCTATGCCGAAGTGTTGCTTATTAAAGCCGAAGCCTTGTTTTTCCTGAACAGGGGCGGCGAAGCCCTGCCGCTGGTCAACCGGTTGCGCCAGCGGGCTTTTGGGGAACATTATTCGCATTACCAGCTTACCGGCCTTACCAAAGAGAATTTGTTCGAAGAATGGGATCTGGAATTTTCGTTCGAGCAAAAACACTGGCAGAACCTGGTGCGCTGGAAAACCCTTGTGGCTACCGTAAAAACGGTTGACCAGTTTGAATATTATAAGGAGGATTATAAAGACAATGCGGCCGTGCTGGCCAAAGCCGCGACGCTTGGCTATAACAGCCCGAGCGAGGTAAACGCCGCCTTTTTTGCTAAAATCTATAAACACCTGCATGCAAAACATGCCAACATCAAAGGCAAGCATTACCGTTTCCCTGTTCCCACTGCCAGTGGAATCAACCAGGGGGTAAGCCCGCAGAATCCGGGGTATTAAAACGGCAAGGCGTATGGGATGGAAAAGCCCGGCTTCATGCCGGGCTTTTTTTTTGTGTTGAGGGGGGGGGAGGGAGTTGGAAGCCGGGATTGTGTAATCGGAAAAAAATATTTACCTTTGCGGTCGCATTGGTTCGGAGCAATTGTTCAATTGCCCGATTAAAAGGGAATCAGGTGAAAGTCCTGAACAGACCCGCTACTGTAAATCCTATGCAACGTTTCGGCACTACTTGGCCACTGTTCCGGAGAAGGAATGGGAAGGCAGCCGGAAACGGGGATAAGTCAGGAGACCTGCCGGTGAAAACAATAATTTAAAGCTTTCGAGGAAAAAGGCTTTGAAGCAAAGGGCAAACAGGCATAGTTTCCATTCGCTTTCGGTAATTTCTCTTGAAGCTGTTTGATGAATCTCAAATGGTGAGTATGTATTCAGGTAAAGATAACGGTTTACGGGTAAGGCGTGGTTTGTGCGTTGTGGCGGTAAAGCTGGCGGCGGTGGCGGGGTTGTTTGCGCAAACGCCGGTGGATACGGCCAAAGTTTATCGCATTCACGAAGTCGTGGTGGTCGGGCAACGGCCGGCCACCGAAGTTATTCCCGTGCAAACGTTATCGGGTACGGCGTTGGAGGGGCTGTCGGTGCATTCGGTGGCGGATGCGCTTCGTTATTTTTCGGGGGTGCAGTTGAAGGATTACGGGGGTATCGGGGGGTTGAAGACGGTGAATGTACGGAGCCTGGGGTCGAATCATGTGGGGGTGTTTTATGATGGGATTGCCATCGGGAATGCCCAGAACGGGCAGGTGGACATGGGGCGGTTTTCGCTGGACAATATAGAAGCAATTTCCCTGTATAATGGACAAAAGAGCGCCGTGTTGCAGCCGGCGCGGGATTTTGCATCGGCGAGCGCCATTTATATGCGGACGCGTAAGCCGGTGTTCGGGGATGGGGAGCATAACCATGTCCGGCTGACGTATAAAACCGGGTCGTTTGATGCGCTTAATCCGTCGGCGCTGTGGGAGCAAAAGTGGAGTGACTATCTTTCCAGCTCGGTAAATGTGGAGCAGTTGTATACGTCGGGGAAATACAAGTTCCGCTCCACGAAGAAAGACGGCTACGACACTACCGAAGTGCGGCAAAACGGCGACGTCACCATGTGGCGGGCGGAGGCGGCGCTGTTCGGGAGGCTCCGGGAGGGCGAATGGCGGGCGAAGGCGTATTACTACCGTTCGGAGCGCGGCGTTCCGGGTGCGGCGGTGCGCGAGGAAGCGGGGGTGTTTGTACATGCCGACCGGCAATGGGATGACAATTTCTTTGTGCAGGGCTCGTTCCGCAAAAGTTTTTCCCCTTTGTACAGCCTTTTGCTTAATGGGAAATATGCGTATGATTACTTGCATTACCTTTCCGACCCGCGCCTTGACGTAACAACCATGTATATCGAGAACCAATACTGGCAGCAGGAGGCGTATTTTTCGTCGGCGCATGAGTTTGCATTTTTTGATTTTTGGAAAGCTGCGTTGGCAAGCGATGTCCAGTTTAATACGCTGGACGCCGATTTGAAGAACTTCGTGTATCCAACGCGGTATTTGCTGTTGACGTCGGCGGCTACTTCGCTGCACTTTTCGAAATTTCATGTGCAGGCGAGCCTACTGCATACCTATGTGCATGATATAACGCGCGTGGTAAGCGCTACGGCGGGCGATAAGAGCGTCTTTACGCCTTCGCTGGCCGTGTCGTACCAGCCGTTGAAAGAATTACTCGTCCGCGCGTTTTATAAGCGGATATTCCGCCTGCCGACGTTCAATGACCTTTATTATGAGGAAATCGGGAATAAATTGTTGGATCCGGAATATACTACGCAGTATAATGTGGGGGTTACTTATTCGCACGCGTTTGATAACGGCCTGCTGCGGCAGCTCGATATGCAGGTTGACGCTTATTATAATGAAGTGGAGGATAAAATTGTGGCCATGCCCACCGATAACCAGTTCCGGTGGACGATGATTAATCTGGGCTATGTGGAAATTCGCGGCGTGGATGCGGCGATGCACGGCTGGTGGCAGGCGGCGGGGGTGCGGTTTGACACGCGGTTGACTTATACTTACCAGCGGGCGCAGGATTTTACAAATCCCGACAGCGATTGGTATGGCGGGCAGATACCCTACATCCCCTGGCACAGCGGGAGCGCTGTGGTGGGTGGAAGTTACAAAAAGTGGCGCTTGAATTATAGTTTTATTTACACCGGCGAGCGTTACGAGTCGAGGGCGAATATTCTCGAAAACTATGCGCTGTCGTGGTATACGCATGACATGGCGGTTACGCGGGAGTTTCAACTCGGCACAGCGCGGCTGCAGTTGACGGCCGAAATTAATAACCTGCTTGGCCAGGCCTACGAGGTGGTGCAGTGGTACCCGATGCCGGGAAGGAATTACAAACTGATAATAAAGGTGGAGTTATGAGAA
>JAITSM010000077.1 GCA_031287815.1 Prevotellaceae bacterium | reverse complement strand
TCACTCTTCACTCTTCACTCTTCACTCTTCACTCTACACTCTTCACTCTTCACTCTTCACTCTTCACTCTTCACTCTTCACTCTTCACTCTTCACTCTTCACCCTTCACCCTTCACCCTTCACTCTTCACGAGACACCCCTCACCCTTCACGCTAATTTTCGTCTTTCATGGCACTGTAGGCGCTGAGGTGGTCTAATTCAAGATTTGTGATAAATGTATAGTGCCCGGCGTTGGCTGACTGCCCGCGCATGATGTAGATCGCGGCCGGCTGAATATAGGCGTCGCCGGTTTGAGAATCGAGCAGCAAGAGGTAGCCCATGACAATGTGCCCCGCCATTTCAACCAGCCGGCGGGCGTGGAAGTCGGCGTATTCATTATCGTTTTTCTCTTTGACAAACTGTACGGCTTTTTCGTATTGACCGGTCATGGCGATGAGTAGCTTGCGCAAATGTTCATGCTCCGCCTTCACCGGCAGGGCTTCGTATTCGCGTATTTTTTGCAGGTAGGCGCCGGTCAGCACGCCGCGAATAGCCGCTACGACCTGCAATTGCGAAGTGCCTTCGTAAATCGTCAGGATACGCGCATCGCGGTACAGCCGTTCTACCGGGTATTCTTTCATAAATCCGGAGCCACCGTGTATTTGCAGGGCGTCATAGGCAATCTGGTTGGCATATTCGCTGGCAAAGAGTTTCAACAGCGGCGTGTAGATATCCGCCAGTTTTTGGTATTCTTTTTGTTCGGCGCGTTCTTCCGGCGTGAGCTTGCGGTCTTCGGCAAGGAGGTTGTAAGCTTTGTAGACGTCCACAAAGCGTGACGTTTCGTAGAGCAATGCCCGCGATGCCTGCAGTTTTGCCTTCATCACGCCCAGCAGTTCGTATACCGCAGGAAAATGGACAATCGTTTTGCCGAATTGCGCCCGTTCATGCGCATACTTCAAGGCCTCGCGGTAGGCGGCTTCCGAGAGCCCCACCGATTGTGCGCCCACGCCCAGCCGTGCGCTGTTCATCAGCGACATGACATATTTTATCAGCCCCATTTTGCGGTCGCCGACCAGTTGCGCCGGCGCATTGTGGAACACGAGCTCGCAGGTCGGGGAGCCTTTAATGCCCAGTTTATTTTCAATCCGGCGAACGGTTACGCCGCCGTCGGCTTTGTCATAAACGAAGTAGGACAGGCCGCGCCCGTCGGTAGAGCCTTCTTCGGAGCGTGCCAGCACCAGCTTGATTTGCGCGTCGCCGTTGGTGATAAAGCGTTTTACGCCGTTGAGCAGCCATACGCCTTTTTCTTCGTTCCACGCGGCTTTGAGCATCACCGCCTGCAGGTCGCTTCCGGCGTCGGGTTCCGTCAAGTCCATAGAGCAGGTGTCGCCTTTGTTGATACGGGGCAGGAAGCGTTCTTTAATTTCTTTCGAGGCGAATTCATGAATGGTCTCGGCGCAGTCCTGCAAACCCCAAATATTGGCAAACCCGGCGTCAGCGCGCGACACCAGCTCGGCCGCCATGACGTAAGGCACCATCGAAAAATTCAGCCCGCCGTATTCGCGCGGCAACGACAGCCCGTAGAGGCCGGCCTGCGTCAAGGCTTCGTGGTTTTGTTGGGTGCCGGCAGCATATTTTACCCGCCCGTCGATAACCTGCGGCCCTTCGTGGTCTACGCTTTCGGCATTGGGGGCAATGACGTTGGCGCAAATATCGCCAATTACTTCCAATACCTTGTCATAGCTGTCCAGCGCATCGCCGGTATCTGCCGGCGCATAGTCATACTTGCCTTTGTCGGCAAAATTTTTCTCTTTCAATTCTACAATTTTCCGCATCAACGGGTGTTGAAGCTGGAATTTTAAATCTGCGTTGTCTGTATAAAAGTTCATGTTTTTTTATTTTTATGTAGTTAAAAGTAGTTAAGGGTAGTTAATATTTTATAGGGTTATGATTATTTAATAGGCTCGGGTATTTGAATGGTAATCGTATTTTCAATCATGTCTACGCAAAAGACTGTGCCTTCAAAAAAATCCAGCCCGACAACTCCATCATAGTCCGATAATACCCCGTGCGCGACAAAATCATATCCTTGCACAGAAAAACAGTTCCTTTTTATTCCCATCGAAGAAAGACTGCCGACTTTCATCACTTCTATATCAATTACGCCATTCGCTGTTTCTATGGGGACTACTTCTACACTGTCTTTGCGGGTATAGCCCATCTGGTAAAGAGAATTGATATCAACTGTTGTGTGAGATGCGCCGGTATCCACTATCATATCCAATTCGTGTTTATCGTCAAAAGTAAGATTGATGACGATAAGCCCTCCTTCCGGGTCTCTCTTGAACGGGAATTTCATCAGTTTGTCAATTTTTCAGTTTCTATCCGACGGAACGGGCCTAATAAAATTCTATTTCTTTTGCGGGAGGTAACCCTGTTGAAAAACAAAGCGGTTTTTTCATAATCCGCCATCAGTGGTTTGCCCAAATAGCAAACTTCCCGCTTATCCGGACTATGGTACAAAAGAATACCGGAACGAATCTCCAATCCGCTTTCATCCCTCACGGGATTGCCTAAAAGAATCCACTCGTCGGGGTAATTCTTTTTGATATCATTGATGTCTATTAGATGTTTCATTTTTTTATGTTGTTGTTTCGTGAGCATTTGAAAAAGCGCTTACTTACTATTCTCCCGATAACTCTTAATCATTTTCGGGATCACTTCGTTCAGGTCGCCTACAATGGTATAGTCGGCAATCTGGTTAATGGGGGCGGCAGCGTCGGTGTTGATGGAAATGACCATAGCCGATTGATCCATTCCGGCCGTATGCTGGATCTGCCCCGAAATACCGCAAGCAATATATAACTTCGGACGAACGGTAACGCCCGTCTGCCCCACCTGCCGCGCATGGTCGGCAAAGCCGGCATCTACGGCGGCGCGCGAAGCGCCTACTTCCCCGCCCAATACGGACGCTAAATCGAACAGTAACCGGAAATTTTCCCTGCTGCCCACACCGTAACCGCCGGAAACAATTATTCCTGCGTTTTTAATATCCACCTTGCGTTCTTCGATGTGGCGTTCGAGGATTTCCACTACAAAATCCGTGTCGGAAAGATATTGCGCCACATTCACCTTTCTTACCTCAGGTGCTTTGGGCGCGCCCGCCGGCTCTTTCTTCATCACGCCCTCGCGCACGGTGGCCATTTGCGGGCGATGCTCGGGGTTAATAATCGTGGCAATGATATTGCCGCCGAAAGCCGGGCGAATCTGGTACAGCAGGTTTTTGTATGTATTGCCTTTATTATCGCTGTGGTCGCCAATTTCCAGGCTGGTACAGTCAGCGGTCAGGCCGCTTTTCAATGCGCTGGAAACGCGCGGCGCCAGGTCGCGTCCGATGCTGGTCGCGCCAAACAGGGCTATCTGCGGCTGTTCCGCTTTGATGATGCCGATAGTAATAGCGGCATGCGGCAGGGTACGGAACGGTGACAAGCGGGCGTCATCGGCAAGGTGTACGATATGCGCGCCATAACGCGCCAGTTCCTTTTCTATTCCGTCCAGTTTTTCCCCGATAGACAGGGCTTCGAGCTGGCAACCTAACTGCGCCGCCAGGCTGCGCCCTTTGGTAAGCAATTCCAGGCTTACATCGGCAATCTTGCCGTCTTCCATTTCGCAATAAACTAAAATATTATTCATTTTATGCAGTAATTAAGTGATTAGGCGATTAAGTGATTAAGTAGCTAATGCGCCAACATAATTCACTTACTAACATATTTCATTAACGCCTTAATTTATATTAACTCTTAGTTCTTAACTCAACCGATAGTATGATTCGACATCAGTTCTTTTATCAAGGTATCGATATCGGCATCGGAAGCGGTGAGGCGCTTCGATTCTTTGGCCTGAAATATGATGTTCTCAATTTTCTTCACTTTGGTCGGCGAGCCGGACAGGCCGAACTGGGATTCATCCCCGCCCACGTCGGCCACGCTCCATTCGGTGATACGCAAAAAATCGGGCAGGTGGCTGTCGTAAGCATCATTGCCAGCTTCCTGAAATTCCGACAGGGTTTTGGCGCGTTTGTACTTCATCAGCTGCTTCGCATGGCGCGAGCGGCAGGCGGGCGCCGACCCGTGAACGGTAATCACCAGCGGCAACGGCGCCGAAACCGTTTCCACGCCCCGTTCGAGGCGGCGTTTGATTTGCACTTTCCGTCCGTCGCAGGCAAGAATTTCTTCGGCATAGGTTACTTGCGGCCAGTGCAATTTTTCGGCCACCTGCGGGCCTACCTGCGCCGTGTCGCCGTCGATAGCCTGTCGCCCGGCGATGATGATGTCGGGGTTTATTTTGCGGACAGCCTGCGCCAACGCATAGGAAGTCGCCAGCGTGTCTGCGCCGGCGAACTTGCGGTCGGTAAGCAATACGCCGCCGTCTGCGCCGCGAAACAGCCCCTCGCGGATGATGTCGGCCGCGCGTCCCGGCCCCATAGTTAATAAATGAATGGTGGCGCCGGGTATCCGGTCTTTAAGGCGCAATGCCTGTTCCAGTGCATTCAAGTCTTCGGGATTAAAAATCGCAGGAAGGGCGGCGCGGTTCACCGTACCATCTTCCTTCATGGCGTTTTTCCCTACATTGCGCGTGTCCGGCACTTGTTTTGCCAGCACTACAATTTTGAGAGGTTTCATACTTTTCAATTTGTGATTGCTAATGTTTGGCTGTTTAGGCTTGCGCCGTATTGTTTCCAAACGGCAGCGGGATGGTCATGCCGCCTTCGTTGATTTTAATTTTTCCGTGCGCCGACTCATATTTCACGATATTATCCTGTAATGCGGCGAGCAGCCGTTTGGCATGTTCGGGCGTAAGAAGAATACGGCTTTTCACCTGCGCCTTGGGCATGCCCGGCAGGATACATACAAAGTCCAGTACAAACTCACTTTGCGAATGTGCGATAACGGCAAAGTTCGCATACGTTCCCTGCGCTACTTCTTCTTTCAGTTCGATGTTGATTTCTTTTTGCTGTTCCATGATGTGTTTATTTAGTACGGCAAATATAGGAAAAATTTATGGATTGGGCAGATGCGAGAAATAAATGCGAAATGGAATTTACATTTCTACCTGCGTATTTACCGTTCGTATTTCATGGAATTGTTTCTTAGAGGTGGTGCGAAGAAACCTTAATGATAGCATGGAATAGCGTGATTTGGAAACATTTTTTTGCTTCTATGTTGTTATATTATTTGGGTAAAATTACAGCAGGTGGAAACAACGAACTCTCCTTTCATCACCTATATCTTCCCACGGAGTCTGTCGCCAGTCGTCATATGCGTAGTATCTCGGACAGCACAGTCGGCCAACGGTCGATTTGACAGGGCCATTCGAGTACCAGGAGTCCCCCCAGTCTGTATGGTTCTTTCGATGCATCATATGAGGTGTAGCCCACCCGTAGGAGTTAGTGTGCAGGCAGGGACTGTCGTCGGCCATCAGGTATGATTGGGCTATTGTCACATCAGGATCCAAGCTGTTTACTAGCAACGACCAATCATCGTCATGCGGGAGCATCCATCCATTGGGACAAACGCCTTGTATATATTTTCCAACACCGCTTGTTCCGCCAAAATAACTAGCATTAGGTTCAACGAATGAATACCACCGTCCACATTTATCTTTTGTACAACCAGACACGGTTATTGAAGAGCCCGCCCCTGCATATTTTACATTTTGCGCTAACCACCATTTATTGTCGGGCATGAATACAATTCTATATAATTCCTCATCTCGGCTATCTTTTATCCATGCTTCCCAATTCTGTGCGCCACTAGTGCGTGGTTGACATGGATAGGAAGCATTCATGAACAAATCCATACTGACATATTTGCAAAAATAACCCGGATATCCGGTTTCATCCGTCATGGTAATTGGGGTAATGGTCAAAGATGATTGGGTTATCGTTGTTCCGGTTACTATTTGTGTATTACCGTTTGCATCTTTCAACGTAAATGGTGGCGTACCTCTTAATGTATAAGCGCCGTCAATGTAATCAAGTATATTCGGCGGGTAGTCGGAAACGTAGGCACACCAGTTGAATTTGCCGGTAATGTTGCTCAACGTGGCGGTAACGGTCGTGGAATTGCCATATACATAAAAGCCCCGTCCGTTTTGTCCATCGTAGCTCCCGCCGGCTACGGATACCGG
>JAITSM010000072.1 GCA_031287815.1 Prevotellaceae bacterium | reverse complement strand
TTACAAATAGTCTGCGCTGCCGTGATGGTTACTGTCGGGTCGGCGAGGACGGTTAAAACCCACTGTCCGGTACTTGCGGTTAAGGTGGTGTTGCAGGTGCCGTCCTTTGCGTGGCGGGTGAAGGTCTGCGCGCCGACGGTGGAGGCGTAGGCGGTGGGCGCGTATGTAGTAGCGGTAGCGCCGGTAATCGCGCTGCCATTGCGGTACCACTGGTAGGAAATGGCGCCGTCGCCGCCGGAGGCTGCGGTGGCATTGCCAATGGTAGTTACCGCTCCGCCGCTGCAAATAGTTTGCCCGGTGGTGGCAATGGAGTTGGGAGTGAAATTAGTGCGCACGGTAATCGTCCCGATATCGGAGACAGCGCTGGTGCAGCCGTTGGCATTGCGGAGGGTTACCGTGTAAGTGGTGGCGGTGGTTAAACTTTGGGTAGTGGTGATGGTGGGCGCGGTGGTTACGCTGGTGGCGCCGTTAATGTTCCACGTATAGGTCATTGCGGTGGTTGTTCCGCCGCCCACAGTGGCGGAGAGGGTGGCTGTAGTGTTGTAACAAATCGTTGGAGAAGTTACGGTAGCGGCAGGCGCAGGGGGAATAATGCCGGCGGGGTTGCCGGTGGCGTCGGTAATAGAAGTAATACACGTGCCTGCGCCGAAAGTTTCCGAATTTATGTTTAACGCGCCGTTAATAGTAAAAGGCGGCGTGCCATTCAAATTGTATCCGCCTTCGGGTTTAATTTTCGCTTCGGGCGGGTAGTTTAAGACGTAGGCGCACCAGTTGTATAGCTGTATGTCGGTATCGGGGTTTAGGGTTGCCGTAACGTTTGCGCTGCCGCTGCTGCCGGAAGTGTTTAACCAAAAGCCGCGCTGGCCGATAGCGGTCGCTACGCTGCCGGCTCCGGCGTTCCTGGCTACCGCCATAACAGGGGCGCGCTTCCATGTATTGCCCGCTGTAGAGGCATTCTCTACTTTAATATAGTCCACAATCACCCAGATTCGGTTGTCGTGCGGCTGCGTCGTCCATGTGAGGGTGAAGGAGACTTTGTTGGCGGTATAGTCCGTTGCCATATTGGAAACGCTCCCTTGCGCAAATCCCCCTATCGCCCAAAGAAGGAATAATAATAAAGCAAGAAGCCCCCTAAATCCCCCGAAGGGGGAATTTTGTGTTGATGTTGATAATGTTTTCATAATTGTTGTTTTTTAATATTCGTTATATACGCTTACCACACTTGCGGCCGGCTCATTGTTGCCGGTATAATATAGTGGGCACTCCGGCATTTTATTGCTTACTGCCAACTGTAAACTGTCTACTGAGCTTGCGGCTGGTTCGTTATTGCCGGTGTAGTACACGGGCGGCTCGGGTTGTGTAGCGGTCATTGCTATGCTCACCGCCATTGCGAAAAAGAAAATAATTGTTTTCATTGTTATTATTGTTTAAAGTTTATAGTTTAAGGTTTAAGGTTGCTGGCGCCAGTCAACTCGCCATTCTCCATTTTCCATTAAAAAAAACGCTGGGGCGCAGAGAAAGTTCTTATTTCTTTATCTACTAACTGTACATCCATCCCTGCGCCCCGGCGTCAGGTAACTCTTAATTTTTAACTTTTAGCTTTTAACTTTTAACTTTGTTCGCGGCGCTGGGATTGTTTTGTATTTGCTACTAATTATTCCCAAAACACAAACTATTCACCAAAACAATCCCCCTCTTGCCGCAAGCTCTTTAACATCTTGGCAACTTTTATTTGGTTAGTCTTGTTGAAGAATCTCTCTCTTTAGAGCAGCATATTGGGGATAAAATGCGCAACGTGGACTAAACTTGTCGTTACAAGAGGTTCTTCACTACCTTATTCTATAACAAGCAGCCCACGTTTATGAAACGTGAGTGGCTTACATTATTTATAGAATATTAGAAATTGTGAAGATTTCTTGTAACAAATAAAAGCACCCAAAATGAGAAAGAGCGTAATATCGGGTGCAAAGGTAGAAAAGTTTTTTTAAATAGCAAATAAAAAAAGTGAAGGGTGAAGGGTGAGGGGTGAGGGGAGGCTGGCGCCTTTTTAGTTTCAGGTTTAAAGTTTAAGGTTGCTGGCGCCGGTGGTAGGGACGCACGCCGTGCGTCCCTACCACCGTTGACCGTTGACCGTTGGCCGTCGAAGCCCGGAGGGCTTGCATTTTCAAAACCCCATGCAAGTGGAGCGGAGCGTAACGCAGCATGGGGCAAGATGCACTTCCCTGCCCCTCGCGCGGAGCACCGGCTTTTTGCTATGCACGGACAGTGCGCCGCGCGAAAGGCAGTGGGAGGCTTCTTCCGCAGGCTGCGCTGCGCTTGCCTGCGGTTATGAATATCCGGCGTTGCACGCCGCTCTTAATGGAGAATGGAGAGTGGAGAATGTCTCTTGAGGCGCAAGCCAATTCATAGTTCATAATTCATACTTCCTCCCCTTCCTCCATTTCCTCCGCTTATGACTAAAAATTTGTATCTTTGTTTTCCAAATAATACAACAGCTATGACATCTTCTATTGCAACCCTGCAAGAATTGGCGAAGCAAGTACGCCGCGACATCATCCGCATGATACACCTTGCCAGTTCGGGACATCCCGGCGGCTCGCTCGGCAATGCCGACGTGCTGACGGCGCTCTATTTCCACACCCTGCAACAATCGCCCGCCACATGGCGGCTCGACGGGCGCGGACAGGATATGTTTTTCCTGTCTATCGGGCATGTGTCGCCGGTATTTTACAGTGTGCTGGCGCGTGCCGGCTATATCGACGTGAAACAGTTGAACGATTTCCGCCGGCTGGGCTCGCCGTTACAGGGGCACCCCTCGTCCGAATGGGAAGTGCCCGGCGTGCATGTGGCTACCGGCTCGCTGGGACAGGGGCTTTCGGTGGCCTGCGGCGCAGCGCTGGCGAAGAAAATGAATAACGACCCGCACCTGGTCTATGCGCTACTCGGCGACGGCGAAGCGGAAGAAGGGCAAATCTGGGAAGCCACCATGTTTGCCGCCGCCCGTTCTATCGACAACCTGATTGCTATCGTGGACTGGAACGGACAGCAGATTGACGGCCCGGTCAGGAAGGTGCTGGACACCGGCGACCTCGACGGGAAATGGCGCGCCTTCGGGTGGGAAACCCTCGCAATGAAAGGCAATGATATGTCCGACGTCGTTCGCGTATTAGACCTTGCCAAAGCCGCTGCCGGCAAGGGAAAACCTATAATCATCCTCTCGAAAACGGAAATGGGCTATGGCGTGGACTTCATGCAAGGCACGCATGAATGGCATGGCAAACCTATCAACGACGACCAGGCCGCAAAAGCCCTGTCGCAACTCCCGACAACAAAACTCGGAGACTTCTGAGAAGTATGATGTATGAATTATGAAGTGGTTGACGCCGGAGTCCAGTAGGCAGTTTTCAGTAGGCAATAGGCAGTGGCTGGCGCCGGAGTTATAATTCATGCATCATACTTCATACATCATACATCATACTTCATAATTCATACCTCATGCATCCCAACCGCTCCTCTTTCCTCTCTCATTTTTCGGAACTCGGCAGGCGCGTGCGGGCGTGGCTGCGCGACGAAACGACCTGCCCTGCCCTGAGTGACGCTGTGCAAAAAAGCGTGGCGGGAAATTCATGGTTTACCGCAGAGAATATCAAATACGCCCTGGCCGCTATTGCGTCGGATATGCTGGAGGAGCAACGGTTGCAACAATGGCTGGCGGCTTATCCGGCGGCCGGGAGCGCAAAGCGGGCAGGGGTAATCATGGCGGGGAATATCCCGCTGGTAGGGTTTCACGATTTCCTGTGCGTCCTGGCGGCGGGGCATGTGTTTCTGGGGAAGCTGTCGCACAAGGATGCTTTCCTGCTGCCTGCGCTGGCAGATATTTTAATGGACATACATCCCGGATGGCGCAGCCGTATTGCCTTTCAGGAAACGTTGCCGGTGGACGGCATGGATTTTCTCATCGCCACCGGTTCGGATCATTCGGCTCATTATTTTGAAACCGTTGCCGCCGCCTTACGCGCCGCCGGCGGACGGAGCCTTATCCGCCGCCACCGGCGCAGCGTAGCCGTGCTGGGAGGAGAGGAAACCGAAGAGGAACTGAATGGCCTGGCGAACGATTTGTTCAACTATTTCGGGTGGGGTTGCCGCAATGTATCGTTGCTGTATGTGCCCGACGGCTACCGGTGGCAACCGCTGGCCACCGTTCTTGCGGCGCAGCAGCGGCTGTTGCAACACGCCGGATATGCCCATAATTACCGTTACCAAAAAGCCTTGCTTACCTTACAGCATAAGCCGTTCCGGGATATGTCGGTGGCGCTGCTGTGCGAGGAAGCGTCGCTGCATGCGCCGCCGGCGGTGGTGCATTATTGCTATTACAGGGCTCCCGGCGATGTCTTTAAATCCATTGAACGGCAACGCGGGCAGATACAATGCGTCGTAGGCAACGCTGTTAATTGCAATAATTTTTGTACCTTTGGCGCCGCTCAGCGTCCCTCATTGCACGACTACGCCGACGGAGTGGATACAATGAAATGGATAACCATGAAGTATGAGGTATGAAGTATGAATGACTGCCTACTGCCAACTGAAAACTGCCTACTGGACTCCGGCGCCAGCCACCTCATACTTCATACCTTATACTTCATACATAAAAATCTAATGTCTGATGTCTAAAAGTCTTTTATCATGATTTACCGGTTTACTGCTACAGTTGATGCCCTGAAAGGATTTATGCGCCAGTACGAGTTGCGCGGTTCCGATACGTTGTACGATTTTCACGAGCATATTGTAAATGATTTGAATTTTGCACCCGACCAGATGGTGCTGTTCCGCGTAGAAGACGCAAAGGGAAAGCCGTTGAAAGAATACGGGCTGTTCGATTTGGGCGACGGCTCGATGGATGAAATTCCTATCGAGCAGCTGATAAAACGGCAGGAAAAAACATTGCTGTACGTATTCGATGTTCATGATAACCGTGCATTGCGCCTGTCGTTCGCGGGAACAGACGAGGCATTGCCGCGCAAAAGCTACCCGCGCACCTCCGACGAAAAAGGCGTCCCGCCCCCCCAGTTCCTTGACCCGCAAGGCAACGAAGCCTACGAAGACGAAGAGTATGAAAATGGAGAATGGAGAGTGGAGAATTGAGAATGTCTTTTAACTATGAATTATGATATATCTATTAACTGCCGACTGCCTACTAAAAACTGCCTACTGAATTCCGGCGCCAGCCACTGCCTACTGGAAACCGAAAAACTGCCGACTGGAAACAGCCCGCTGTTGATAGTAATTTTGGGTCCCACGGGCGTGGGGAAGACGGACTTCAGTTTGTCGCTGGCGCGTAAGTTGTCCACCGTCATTGTGTCGGCGGATGCGCGGCAGGTGTACCGCGAAATGAAGATCGGCACCGCCCCGCCGGACGCGCAACAGCTGGCGGAAGTACCGCATTATTTTATCGGTTCACATTCTATCCGGGAACATTATACCGCCGGGCAATACGAGCTGGATGCGTTGGCGCTGCTGGAAAAGCTCTTTGTCTCGCATCCGGTGGCGCTGCTCACGGGCGGCTCCGGGTTGTACATTGATGCGGTGTGCTACGGCATCGATAATTTTCCGGAAACCGACCTGCCGCTGCGGGCGGAACTCTCGAAACGCCTGCAAACAGAGGGTATCGAAAGCCTGCGGTGGCAACTGAAACAACTCGACGAAACTTCTTACCGGTCTATCGATTTGAAAAACCCGCAACGAATCATACGGGCGCTGGAAATATGCCTTTCCACCGGGAAGCCTTATTCCGAATGGAAAACAGGCGTCAGGAAGAAACGTCCTTTCGAGATAGTGAAAATCGGGTTGCAGCGGCCGCGCGGGGAGTTGTACGCGCGCATCAATGCCCGCACGCTACAGATGATGGACAACGGCCTACTGGAAGAAGCCAGGAAACTTTATCCCTGCAAGGATTTGCCGGCGCTTAAAACCGTCGGCTATACGGAGCTGTTCGATTACCTGGACGGCAAAACAACGCTGGAAAAGGCCATACAGCTCATCCAGCAACACACCCGCAACTATGCCAAAAGGCAACTCTCCTACTGGTCGCGCTACGACGATATTCAATGGCAGGAAATGTGATTAATTGTTTAATGTGCTAATGTGCTAATGTGCTAATGTGACTAATTGGGCTGGCGCCGGAGTAATTAGTCACATTAAAAAATTAGTCACATTAGCACATTAAAAATAATGTGACTAATTGGGCTGGCGCCGGAGTAATTAGTCACATTAAAAAATTAGTCACATTAGTTTCTCAGGTCAATAATTTCAATATCCGGATAACGGTGTTTCGGGAAAGCGAAATAGCCGTCGAGGGCTTCCACGCCGGGCATGATGCGCGTGATGCGAAGCGTGTAGTTGCCGCTTTTGGAAAGGTATTTTATGGCATACGGATTCGCCGTGTCTTCTTCCAGCGTCAATACAATGGAGGTGTAAGCGGCGTTTTTGTCTTTAGGGAGGAAGACTATATCGGCAAGCGTTTTCCCGCCGGCCGTTCTGGTTGTTTTTTGTTGGAAGGTAAAATCTTTCTGGTAGACGGTGAGGAATTTTAACGGATGGTCTGTAATGTCCGCTGCAGCTTCGTCGTCCGACACGTATTGAATGATTACTTCGTTGGTTTCCTTGTTGCACATCCACTTGTTTTGCCCGTCGCTGTATACGTCCAACTCACCGGTAAGCAAGCGATACTTGTTGCCGTTGCACAAAAATGTCCCCTCGTAGCTGTGCAGTATGCCCTTCGCCGGGCTTTCCAGCGTCAGGGTAAACGCCATTTCTATGGTTTGGTAACCGTTGATTTTTTCCGTGAAATCAGCTAACAGCTGTTTCGTATTTTGCGCAAAAACGCCTGCCGCGCAAAGGAACATCAGCATGAATGTGGCAACACGACAGGACAGTTTCCTAAATACCCGTTCTCCCACAAAGCTACAAAGCCCACAAAGGTTGTTTACCTTTATGAACTTTGTGGCTTTGTGGGGAAAAATAAGAGTTTTCATTATTTACTGCTACTGCCTACTGGCCGTCCATCGCTGCCAGTTTTGCATCTAAGGTTATGAAGTCGGAAATGAGGACTTGCCGCGCTTTGCTGCCTTCCGGCGGCCCCACAATGCCGGCGGCTTCGAGCTGGTCCATCAACCGTCCTGCGCGGTTGTAGCCCAGTTCCAGTTTGCGCTGGATAAGCGAGGTGGAGCCCTGCTGGCTTTGCACTATGATGCGCGCCGCCTCGGCAAACAGTTCATCGCGTTTGCCCAAATCCACTTTCCCGGCGCTGGCGCTTTCTTCGCCTTTGTATTCGGGCAAAAGAAACGCTCCGCCGAAGCCCTGCTGCTGCCCGACAAAATCGCAGATACGTTCTACTTCGGGCGTATCAACAAATGCACACTGCACGCGTATCATTTCATTGCCGGTGGACACCAGCATGTCGCCACGCCCAATCAATTGGTTGGCGCCGGTAGTATCGAGGATTGTGCGCGAATCGATGCCGGAGATGACGCGGAAAGCAATACGCGCCGGGAAGTTGGCTTTTATCAACCCGGTAATAATATTCGTCGTGGGGCGTTGCGTCGCAATGACCAGGTGAATGCCGATAGCCCTTGCCAATTGCGCCAACCGCGCGATCGGTTCTTCCACTTCCCTGCCGGCGGTCATAATCAAATCGGCAAATTCGTCAATCACCACCACGATGAACGGCATGTAGCGGTGGCCTCTCAGCGGATTGAGCCGGCGATTGACAAACCGCTCGTTGTATTCTTTGACGTTTCTCACTTTCGCCGACTGCAATAGCTGGTACCGTTCGTCCATCTCCATGCACAGCGATTTCAGGGTATAGACCACCTTTTGCGTATCGGTGATAATGGCTTCTTCGCTGTCGGGCAGCTTCGCCAAAAAATGCCGTTCCAGTTTTGAATACAGCGACAGTTCTACCCTTTTGGGGTCTACCAGCACCAGCTTCAATTCCGACGGATGCTTGCGGTAGAGCAGCGACGTAAGAATAGCGTTCAGCCCGACGGATTTCCCCTGTCCCGTAGCGCCGGCCACCAACAGGTGCGGCATCTTGGATAAATCGAATGTATAGATTTCATTGTCGATTTTCTTGCCGAGCACCACCGGCAAGTCATACTGCGCCTCTATGAATTTCGGGGATTTCACTACCGACAGCATGGATACAATGTTCGGATGTTCATTCGGCACTTCGATACCCACCGTGCCTTTTCCCGGAATAGGCGCAATAATGCGGATGCCCAGCGCCGACAGGTTCAGCGCGATGTCGTCTTCCAGCCGTTTGATAGAGGCGATGCGAATACCCGCTTTCGGGACAATTTCGTACAACGTAACCGTCGGGCCGATGGTCGCAATGATTTTATCGATGCCGATGTTGAAATTCCGGAGCACGGTTACGATTTTATCCTTGTTCCGTTCCAGTTCCTCGTCGGTAGGCATGGCGCCTTTTCCCTTGTGGTCTACGAGCAAATCCAGCGGCGGCCTTTTATAGTTCGACAGTTCTTTGGTCGGGTCATACAGTTCGCTTTCCCCGAAAAAAGATTCTTCCTCTTCTTCTTCGCTGTCTATTTCCATCGGGGGAGTATCGTCCGCAGGCGCTTCCGCATCCTTCTTTTCCGTTTCTTCTTTCTCGCTACCGTCTTCCGGGCGATGTATTTCAAAACCGTCATCCTGCGGTAAGTTAAATTCTTTTTCGACCGGCGGCGGCGGCGCGGGTTCGACGGCAGGCGTAGTATCCTTAGTTGCCGGTTCGCTTTTCTTTTTTACACGAAACAGGTTGTTCAGCCATGGGATAAACTTCGGGCTGACGAGTATTCCCCAGCTTAACGTCAATAATAAAAGGAGCAGCGCCGTTCCGGCCATACCGATGATTTGTATCAGCCAGCCGCTGATTACATCGCCGGTGATTCCACCGAGCCCTTTTCCTATCAAACCTTTCAACGGCGGTATCAAATGTCCGAATATAAATCCTAGAAACACGGAAAATAAAATGCAACCGGTCAGCGTAGCTAAAATCGCTTTATAAAAATAAACTATGCGCACTTTCAGCAACCGCAAGCCCCACAAGCCGAACAAAAGGGGGATACCGAACGACGCCAGGCCGAAATATTCGCCCATTAACAAATTTGCCCATTGATAACCGAGCTTCCCGACGAGGGGGGAGGTCTGTGCGCCGCTTTGGTAGGCGCCCCAGCGAAAGATATACAACCCTAAAACAATAAACGTGAACAGTGCAAATAAAAGAATCAACACGCCGCCGATGAAGCGGAGACTGTCATTGCGCCGGGAAGGCTCATTTGCGGGCGGTTCCTGTTTTCCGGTATTTTTTTTCTTTGCCATGCTGTGGGTCTATTGTTGTGCTTGTAGCGTCCGGCCTTCCATTCGTTTTCCTTTCCGTAACTTATTCGCTGAGGCGTTCGATACGCGCGCCCAGTGCATTCAGCCGTTGGTCAATCTGCTGGTAACCGCGATCAATCTGTTCGATGCGCTGGATAAGGCTCACGCCTTCGGCGCTCATAGCGGCAATGAGTAACGCAATGCCGGCGCGGATGTCAGGCGAACTCATGCGGGCGGCGCGTAACGTAAGGGCGTGGTCGTGACCGATTACCGTAGCGCGGTGCGGGTCGCAGAGAATGATTTGTGCCCCCATATCGATTAGGTTATCCACAAAGAAGAGGCGGCTTTCAAACATTTTTTGGTGGATTAGCGCCGTGCCTTTGGCCTGCGTCGCCACCACAAGGAATACGCTGAGCAGGTCGGGCGTAAGGCCCGGCCACGGGGCGTCGGCAATGGTCATAATCGAGCCGTCGATGAAGGTTTCTATTTCGTAATGTTCCTGTGCGGGAATGTAAATATCGTCGCCGCGCTGCTGCAGCGCAATGCCCAAGCGGGCAAACTGCGCAGGGATAATTCCAAGATTGTCGTACGACACGTTTTTAATGGTCAGTTCGCTGCGCGTCATGGCCGCCATGCCGATGAAACTGCCCACTTCAATCATGTCGGGCAAAATCGTATGGTCGGCGCCGCCAAGGCTATCCACGCCTTCAATTGTGAGCAGGTTGGAGCCTACGCCGGATATTTTTGCACCCATGCAGTTTAACATGCTGCACAGTTGCTGTACGTAAGGCTCGCAAGCGGCATTATAAACAGTAGTAACGCCGCGCGCCCGCACCGCCGCCATAATAATATTGGCTGTCCCCGTAACCGACGCTTCATCGAGCAGCATGTAAGTTCCCTTCAAGTGCGAGGCTTCTACCGTGTAGAAATTTTCGCCGGCATTATACGAAAAAACAGCGCCCAGCTTCTGGAAGCCGATAAAGTGGGTATCCAGCCGGCGGCGGCCGATTCTGTCGCCTCCCGGACGCGGCATGTAGCCATAGCCGAAACGCGCCAGCAGCGGCCCCACAATCATCACCGAGCCGCGCAAAGCCGCTGCCCGGACTTGAAATTCGGGGGTTTTTAAATAGTCTAAATTCACGTCGGCTGCCTGGAAAACATACGTGCCGGCAGAAAGCCGCTCCACGCTTACGCCCATGTTTTCCAACAATGCAATCAGGTTGTTTACATCTAAAATATCGGGAATATTGCGAACAGTAACCTTTTCGGGCGTAAGCAATGTAGCGCACAATATCTGCAATGCTTCGTTCTTCGCGCCCTGCGGTAAAATTTCACCTTTCAACCGGCAACCGCCCTGTACTTTAAAAGTGGACATTTTTGGGGAAGTAGTTAAAGTAGTTAGAAGAAGTTAAAAGTAGTTAGAGTAGTTAGAGTAGTTAGGGGAATAGTTTCGCCCTTGCCTTTTTACTTCTTTTTCTTTTTGTATTTTTTATTTTTCCCGTTATTGTTATTTTGCGAATGATAGGGTTGGGGAACATTATTGTTTTGTATAGTCATCAACTTCAAGGAGGGGTTTACATGGATACGCCCGTCCGACAAAACATCCATATCCTTAAAAATAATGTCGTCGCTCACGGTGTCTTTGTTCCACGTCAGGTATTGTTTCTTCATGTAGTTCGCCATGGCCGAAACCATGCTTTCTTTTTCCTGGTCGTCGGGGGCGTCGGCGAGCATGTTCAACATATTTTCAATATTGCGCCCGTAGTGCATCACGCTTACCGGCGTGTGCGGATACGGAATCGACGCGGGTTTTTCCTTAAAAGTAGCCGGCGCCGGCACCGGGTAAGGCGAGTCAATATCTATCTCGAAATCGGCAATGAGGTATACATGATCCCACAGTTTGTGGCGGAAGTCCACAATATCGCGCAGGTGGGGGTTTAAATTGCCCATGACTGCTACGACCGCCCGCACTTGTTCGTTGCGTTTTTCGCGGTCATCAATGGATTTCACATATTGTATCATTTTTTGGATATGCCGCCCGTATTCGGGAAGCACTAAATTCCGGCGTTGGGTGTTGTAATCAAATTTCATCAAAAAACTTTTTTGCCGGCAAAGATACGAAATATTTTTTTAGAACTAAGAGTTAAGAACTAAGAGTTAAGAGTTGGCTGGCACCGGCTAACTCTTAGTTCTTAACTCTTAGTTCTTAGTTCAGCTTTTAGTGTTGGATTAAGACCGTTTCCGAGTGGAGCACGGCGTCGTTTTTCGTTACAATCAGGCTGTACAGGCCGTCGGGAACGTTGTTGGAGAGGTTGATGGACAACGCGCCGCTGTTGCTGCTGAGGATTTGATTGAATGCTACTGCGCCGGTCTGCGCAGCCACCAGCTGCACGCGGTAAACATTTGCCGACGACAGGGACGCTTGCCGGGACTGCAGCATGGCCTGCAACTCTTCCCCTATCTCTACATACAAAACGGAAGAGGCAGGATTGGGGTAGGCGGATAAAAGAATGGAACCGCCCCCGCCACCAGTCCCGCCACCAGAAGACGCCGTTACCAATATGTTCTTAGTGACATAAGGGCTGTAGCCGCAGGAGCCATTCCATTTCATTTTTAATGTATGAGCGCCTGATTCGGTAAACTGAACGGTCGGATTTATTCCGGAATACTTTGGTATCAGAGCGTTGGTAGGTTGAACTAATTCCCATACCACATTCGAGCTGGCTATGTTGGACGGCAGTCCAGTAGCCATAAACTGGTAATTTCCCGGATTAACGACACCTACTAAGTAATTGTTCTGGTAAGGGCCGTTGATGCCTCCTGCGGGCGTTCCGACTACGAAATTATACCGCGCTACTTCTATGTCGGCTACTAATATTCTCACTGACGCGCTACCATTGATGTTGGCAAGAAAGGATGCCGTATTGCCGGAAGTCGAACGCAACGCAAGATGAAAACTGCTACTCCACGTATAACTGGTAGGGGCGTCTGTTATGCTAAACGTAACTGTAGAGCCGGAACAAGCGGACGAGGGGCCGGAAATGGAAACATTAAGGGAACATGTTTGGATAGCTTTTGTTACACCTATCCCGCCTACGATTGCCGTCAGCGTGCCCGGCGTGCCGTTATAGTTTAATGCTTTTATCTCTACCGACGTGGCATTTTGGGAGGTTATACTAAAGGCGCTGGTCGGCTGAACGCTCCAGAAAGTGGCTGTGCCGCCGGATAAGGTATAAGTGACCGGAATAGTGCAAATGGTAGTATTGCCGGAAATAGTGATATTACAGGTAGAAATATCTTTTGTAACATCTATTCCGCCTACTATTGCCGTTAACGTGCCCGGCGTGCCGGTATAGTCTAATGCCTTTACTACTGCCGATGTGGCATTTTGAGAGGTTATACTAAAGGCGCTTGTGGGTTGAACTGTCCAGGAAGTGGCAGTGCCGATAGGTAAAGTGTAAGTAACCGGAGTGGTGCAGATGGTAGAGGAGCCGGAAATGGTAGGGAGAATAACATTTTGCAAAATAGGTGTATTATCAATAAAATCATGCACTCGCTCTATCTGGGCGGATGTAAACAAATCCCAACATACATAATTTGAATATGCCATGTAATTTGATGGATCAGGGTTATACGATTGATTATTGGTATCTCTTACAGAACCATTATAATTACAGCCATTCCAAATATTTGGATCAGCAGGCGTATCTGTAATATAATCACCGCAGATTGAAGAATTGCTGCCATTAACTAATTCTTTACACTGATTAGCGTCGCCCCTTTCGTCAACAGTTCCATGATGTGTATGGTACAACCCCAAACAGTGCCCCATTTCATGTGAAAAAACGGATGTGTTATAGTAATTTCCGTGAATCCAGAATGCGGTAGAAGGAATGGAAGCAGCCGCTCCAGCAACACCATATGTGGTTGTTGATGTCCCTAATACATATATGTCTATTGCGTCAGAATGCGCACCGGTCGCATACAATGTCGCATATTCAGATGTGTCAAGTTCATTATAGAAAGCATCGTCATCGATAAAATCACTTCCTATGGACCGAAACTGTATTCCCGTATTAGCATAATCCGCATTAAGCATAGATACCATAGTATTCACTATTCCAGAACCCAGTCCGCTTCCATTACTGCTTCTTACAATGCGTACAAATATTCTTAGTGTGTATGTTTCCGGAGATATTGCTTGCGCCGATTGGAGCGCAGGATTGAACAGCCATGCAGGAGGCTCAGGAGAAGGGGTATTACACTCTTGTGCATTTACACTCATACATACAATAAACATGCATGCCAAACTTAATAAAATCCTTATTGTTTTCATATTCTTGTAGGTTTAATTTTCTGTAATTGTAAAAATAAATTTGTACTGACTTTTTTTCACATTGTATCCTGATATATATGCTATGGGGTCTGCTTTTACCATATAGATACTGCATGAGATATTTTCTAACAGGGTTCCCGTACCGAGCGCCCATGAAAACTGTTCCTTGAAAAGCGAATGTCCCATTTCTCTTATTGGCCACGATCTAAGCATATCCCATACATCCTGAATATCCGTATCGTCATTCTTATATTCATAGACACAACATGATTGAGAACTTACTTTTAACTGTACACTTTGATTATTTGTTTCTATACGTAAATAGGCAAACATTCGTGTGTGTTTGAAAAACTCTTCCTGATATTCTGGCAATACATATATCACCGAACAATTCATCAAATTATCGGCCACATCCGTAAGAGTAAACTTAACCATCTGATCTTTGTAGTACCATTCTTTCTCTTCGCCGTATTTCAGTTCAAAGACATCTACTACCTGCGCTATTGAAGAAGGGATAATTCCATCCTTTTCTATTGGGGATTCTTTTTCCTTCTCTTTATCTTTCCCGCAGGCTATCACTCCTTCCAGCACCAGCAATATGGCTGTAAATTTTAATATTGTTTTCATGATTCTAAATTTTTAAAGGTTAGTAATTATATATAAGATGCAAATTGCAGCAAAAATGATGCATGAAGTATTAAAAATATTTATTAAGAGCATGAATTACCTGTTTTTATTGTGATTAAATTTATTTAAAAAGGCAGTTTTTCTGCGCCTTTTTACAGGAGCCGTCGCTGGATGCCGGTGCGGGGGGTATGCAGGTTGTTTTTCATAGATTTGTCAGAATAAACAGGTAAAACCTGCTTGGATAGTACGAACGAGGCAACGCGGCGGACGAACGGGGATAGCTGTTAAAAAGGAAATAAAGTTTTTTATACTTTCTGGTTTTAGAATGAATAAATAAGGTTGATTTGTTGAAGAGGCAACAGATTGAAGAGGAAACTGGTACTATTGCTAGATGTTTTCGTGGTTGGTACCTGGCGAGAATTTTCACTATCCGTAGTAGTATAGTTACAGGTAAAATCTACTTTGAAATCTATGTACAGCAGCCAGTGGGAGGTAATGGCAAAGTTAAGCCCTATGAAAGGTTGCAGGCTTACGCCGTGTGAGTAATTGTTCCCATAATTTTCTACTGTAGCAGGCTCCGAAGACACATAAGACCTCGAAATTGTACTGGAATTCCATTCATTACGTTGTTCGTATAAATAGCGTACATCGGCTCCGGTAGCAAGCAACCACCGTTTTCCCAATGTCCATTGCCATTCATGCCCTGCATAAGCACCTACCTTAAATAGTTTTGTTATCGCCTCAAAATTATATGACGGCGCCTCATCTTCTTGTGGTAACATATTGCCATCCTGATTTTGATCATTATATTGCCCCAGCAGCCCAAAGCGCCATGCGCGGTTTTTTCCTTTTAACTGGTGTTTGTAGGTTATTTCAAAGGGTAGCAGGGAAGCGGGTTCGGTCAGGTGATCTATAATCGGATAGAGGTTAAGCCCGATGCTATGGGTTTTTAGGGCTATGAACTGGTTTTCTGTTGGGGTTTGTGCCGAAAGGTGCAGCGTTATTATGCCAAGCAGCATAAAAATAATTGTTTTTTGTATTGTTTTCATGATTGTCAATTTTAGTTATTAGTAATTTTTGATTTTTTGTTAACACGGAATTTTTGGCTCCCCTTGTTTTACGGGAGCCGTCGCTGGATGCCGGTGCGGGCGGTAGGTAGGTTGTTTTTCATAATGTTAAAATTGATCGGTGCAAAAATAATAAAATTTTTGAAATTTTTCAAACAAAAAAAATAGCCGAAATGAATTCCGGCTATTCTTTATTATAAAACTAAAAAGAAAAAATATTTCTACCTGTTGAAATTCTTGGCAAAGAAACCCATTGTACATTTATACATCTGCAAGGTGTTTTCTTCATGCCCGTAGCCATGCCCTTCGTTGTACTTGACCATATAGGGAACGTCAAAACCTTTTTCGCGCAGCTTCACAACGATCTGGTCGGATTCGTTGATATTGACGCGCGGGTCGTTGGCACCCTGCACCACAAACAGCGGCTTTGTAATTTTATCCGCTTGAAATACCGGCGACACTTCTCTGGCTATTGCCGCTTCTTCGGGATTGTCGAGGTCGTACCATACGGCGTTCATTATTTTCTTCAACGGCTTCCAGTATTCGGGGAAAGATTCAAAAAGCGTAAAGATATTCGATACGCCCACGTAATCGACGCCGCAGGCATATAAATCGGGGGTTTTAATCAGCCCCATGAGCGTGGCATATCCGCCGTGGCTACCGCCGTAAATGGCGATTTTATTTTTATCAATCCAACCCTGTTCCATCACATATTTTATACCGTCTTCCACATCGTCCATCGCTTTGCGGCCGACTTGCTTGAATCCTGCACGCATAAATTCCTTGCCGTATCCGCCGGAAATGCGGAAATTCACCTGTAGCGTAGCATATCCGCGGCTGGCAAAAAGTTGCGCTTCGGGATTGAAACCCCAGGAATCGCGCACCTGCTGCGGGCCGCCGTGCGGGTTTACTATCAACGGCACTTTTTTGCCCTGCAAGGCTTCTTTGGGTAATGTGATATATCCGTGAATGGTCAATCCGTCGCGGCTTTTGAAGGTTATCGGGCGCATTTCCGCCATATCTTCTTCTTTCAACTGCGGCATTAAATCATACAGTAACGTGAATTTTTTTGTTTTTACGTCGTATTGATAATAGGTTCCATACAATTTATCGCTTTGCACTGTTATCAAAAAAGTGTTTTCATCGTCGTCGTAATCGGCAATGCCAAATTCCTTGCCTTTGAATTCGGCTACCATGCGTTTATGAAAATCTTTATAAAAATTGCTTACGGGAATGATTACGTTTTTTTCGCCTTCGTAGGCAAAATAGTCTATTTCATAATTGCGTTTGCGCGAAACCGACATGCTGCTTACATCATAATCGGGGTTTGAAAATACTTCGCGGATAATTTTATTTGCTTTCAGGTCATACAGCACGATGCGCGCCTTATCGCTGTCGAGGTTGGTTACCACATACGCCTCGTCTTTGTTTGCCGAAGCATAGTTGAACGCCAGGATGCCAAATGTATCATCCCATTTCATTTGTTTTACCAGATTAAATTCGCCGGTTGCCAGGTCTTTGTAATATAATTCCATTTCCACTCCGTTGACTAATTTCGTATAAGCGCGCAATTCGCCGTCCTTGTCGAAATCGTAACCCTGTATGGAATTTTCCACGTCTTTGTTTTCGAACAGCTGCACCATTTCGCCGGTAACCACATTGAGTTTATAGGGGTCAAAAACCTGTTTGTTGTTTTTGTTCATTTCGATAATAACGAAATCTTTTTGTTCTTTCAGCATATTGCTGATACCTGCCCTTACATCTTCAAACGGCGTAAGGTCGATATTGTTTGTTCCGTCGAGATTTACGGCGTAGATATGGTAATTTTCGTCGCCGCCCTTGTCCATCAGGTAAACCAGGCGTTCGTCATTTACCCAGCCGTAACCGCGTATAAGTTCTTCCTTCTCTTCGATGACCCGTTGCGATTGCCCGGTAGCCACATTTTTTACATATACATGCCGTTTGTTGTTGTCATCTTTTTCCCGGTACGACATATATTTGCCATTCGGCGAAAGCTGGAACCCGGAAGCTTTCGGGCGGGCAAAATAATCTTCGACCTTGTATTTGAACTCGCCTTTGTCGAAGGCAATCAGTTCCGCCAGTTCTTCGTCGGTTGAAGGGAGGGAAACGTCGCCGGGCAATTTGCTTTCGAATTTGGCTAAGGTCAGGGGCAGCGTCATTCCGCCCTGTTCAAAGGTGCCTTCAATGGTTTCGCCGGCCAGTGTGCCTTTGAACGATAATTGGAGCTGCGTCGACGACAATATCAATTCATCGTTTACGAACCCGGTTTTGTCAATGGCGATTCCTGCAGCGCCCTGCAGGGGGACGTCCATTGTGGTTGAATAGGCGCTGTCATTTCCGGTGATATGGAAAATCAGTTCCATATTCACGCCCTGTACATTTAGCACGCCTTTCCAGTCGCCGGCGATGTCCGGTGTTTGTTTTGTTGTCATGCCTGTAGAGAATAACATTACGGCGAAAGCCAGCGCTGCCGGCCAGTTTCCCGATAGTAATAATTTTTTTGTTGTCATAATAGTTGTCATATTTATTAAATAAATGAAGAATTAGTATACGCAACGCAAAGATAGGAAAAAAATTAAAAAGTCAGGCCTCAGATATTAGACATTAGACATCAAACATTAGACATTTGGCCTCGGGCATAAAAAAGACGCGAGCGGCATTTCATCTTTTAAGTTAATATGTTGGTTTATTATTGATTTCTGGCGTCCCGCATCTCAACGGGGGCGCGCCGCCTTGCGACGGGGGCGCGCCGCCTTGCGACGGGGGCGCGCCGCCTTGTGACGGGGGCGCGCCGCCTTGCGACGGGGGCGTGCCGCCTTGCGACGGGGGCGCGCCGCCTTGCGACGGGGGCGCGCCGCCTTGCGACGGGGGCGC
>JAITSM010000062.1 GCA_031287815.1 Prevotellaceae bacterium | reverse complement strand
CGCCGGAGTTTCCGGGACGCCGTCCCCAAGTGGGGTTTTGTCGTCGGAGCTTCCGGGACGCCGTCCCCAAGTGGGGTTTTGTTGCCGGAGCTTCCGGGACGCCGTCCCCAAGTGGGGTTGTGTTGCCGGAGATGCGGAGATGTTTTTTGATTTTTAAGATAGGAGGAACACTCCGCTGTGCTGTGCTGCTCCGCAGTGTAAAGCATACGACAAATTCCGTTGCGGCGCAAGGGGTTTGGGGATATTTTAGCAGGAAGTTATGCACAGTACAAACTAAGAGTTAAGAGTTAAAAACTAAAAGTGATGGGGAGCAGGTGCAAAGGTAGAGAAAATTTCTTATGCACCAAACTTTTTTTTGATGGTGAAGGGTGAGGGGTGAAGGGGGAAGGGGGAAGGGGGAAGGGGGAAGGGTGAAGAGTGCTGGCGCCAGCTCACTTTTAACTTTTAGTTTTTAACTTTTAACTTTTAATTCTCCATTAAAAAGCCCGGAGGGCTTGCATTTTCATAACCCCATGCAAGTGGAGCGGAGCGTAACGCAGCATGGGGCAAGATGCACTTCCCTGCCCCTCGCGCGGAGCACCCGTTTTCCGCTATGCACTGACAGTGCGCCGCGCGAAAGGCAGTGGAAGGCTTCTTCCGCAGGCTGCGCTGCGCTGGCCTGCGGTTATGAAAATTTCGCCCCTTCGGGGCTTTCAGTAGGCAGTTTTCAGTCGGCAGTGGGCAGTAGCTGGCGCCGGAGTCAGTGGGCAGTTTTCAGTTGGCAGTAGGCAGTAGCTGGCGCCGGAGTCAGTGGGCAGTTTTCAGTCGGCAGTAGGCAGTAGCTGGCGCCGGAGTAATTAGTCACATTAAAAAATTAGTCACATTAGCACATTAAAAAGGCGCCAGCCACCCTTCACCCTTCACTCATCACCCTTCACCTCTTAACGCCAACAACTCGTCCACGACTTTTTTCAGGCCGGTGGAGGCCGGCTCTTTGATGTATTTGACGTTTGGCACGGGGGCGTGCACTTCTTTGGGGTCGACCACATATTTCGGCACGCGCGGCGGCACGTAGTGAACCAACCCGGCGGCGGGATACACCGCCAGCGAAGTCCCTACGATAATGTAAAAGTCGGCCGCAGCGCTTATGCGGGAGGCTTCTTCTATCAGCGGCACCGCTTCGCCGAACCATACAATGTGCGGGCGCAGGGGCGCGCCCTGCGGGTCGGCCATGGTGTCTTTGAGTTCCCAGCCGTCAATATCCACAATGTATTCGGGGTCTACTGTGCTGCGGGCTTTTTTGAGTTCGCCGTGCAGGTGGAGTACATTTTTTGAGCCGGCGCGTTCGTGCAGGTCATCGACATTCTGGGTGATAATGTGCACTTCGTAGGCCTGTTCCAGGCGCGCCAGCTCATAGTGCCCGGCGTTGGGCTGCACTTCCAGCAGTTGTTTGCGCCGCTGGTTGTAAAAATCCATAACCAGCGGGCGGTTGCGCAGCCAGCCTTCGTAGGTGGCGACGTCTTCCACGCGATACTGTTCCCACAGCCCGTCGCTGTCGCGGAAAGTACTGATGCCGCTTTCGGCGCTGATGCCTGCGCCCGATAATATAACTGCTTTTTTCATGGGGGGGATTTTTATAGATAGCCCTAAATTATTTCCATTCGTCGGGATGTTCCCTCCATTGCTTGAGCGTTTCGATGTCTTGTGCGGCAATGTATCCGCAAGCCAGCGCTTCTTCGATTAAGGTAATATAATTGGTGAGGGTATAAAGCACGCAATCGGATTTTTCAAAGCTGCGGCGCGGGGTAGCAAAACCGTAACTGAAAATAGCCGCCATCCCCAGTACGTCGGCGCCCGCCTTGCGAAGCACATCAACGGCTGCCAGGCTGCTGCCGCCGGTAGAAATCAAATCTTCGATGACCACGACCTTGCTGCCCGGCGGCAATTCGCCTTCTACAATATTGCCCAAACCGTGTGTTTTCGGCGCCGGGCGAACGTATACAAACGGTTTATTCAGTTTCTCGGCAACCAGCACGCCGTGCGCAATAGCGCCTGTAGCAACGCCGGCAATGACTTCTGCCGCCTTGAATTTTTTTTGTACAATGTCTGTTAAACTTTCGTAAATCCGTTTGCGAACGTCCGGATACGACAAGGTAATGCGATTGTCGCAATAAATCGGCGAATGCCATCCCGACGCCCAAACGAAAGGTTTTTCCACATTCAATTTAACGGCATTTATTTGTAAAAGTTCGCGGGCAATGATTTTTTCTATCGAATTCATAGTATCTTTGCAGTATAAATTTTAAAAAAATGGTTAAAATTTTTTTCAACGACCGCTTGCTTGCTTTGTCCGGCAATTGGACGGAAGGCGCAGCCGACGTGAATGCCATAATGCGCAAAGTTACAAAAAAATCTGATATAGCTACGCTGGTAACGGCTTTTCTGGAAACGGCGCAGTGGCGGGCATTGTACTTGATTTCGGATCCTCTCCCCGCATTGCTGGAAGAGGTAAAAAAAATGTTTACTTGCGTGGAAGCGGCGGGCGGCATGGTGCGCAAGCCCTCCGGCGAGGTATTGATGATTTATCGAAATAATCGCTGGGATTTGCCGAAAGGGCACCGCGAAGCCAATGAAAGCCTCGAAGAAACCGCTTTGCGCGAAGTGGAGGAAGAGTGCGGTATCGGCGGGTTGCAGCTGCTTGAGCGGATTACGGCTACTTACCATATCTATTGCGACAATGAAAATACGGTCTTGAAACGTACCGAATGGTATGCCATGAATTATACCGGCACGGCCACGCCCGCGCCCCAAACCATCGAAGGCATAACGCAAGCGGAATGGAAGCCGCTAAGCGAACTCCCTGCTATTTTACCAACGGTGTACTGTTCGATTTACGAAGTGTTTTGCGCGGCAGGAATTAATGGGGAACGGTCAACGGAGAATGGTTAACGGGCAAAGGCGCTTATTCAAAAAAGCGGTTTACTTTATTGCTGGAATTGGGCAGCGCCAGTACGGTTACGCGGTCGTACGCCTGAATCTGGCTGTCGCCAATGGCAATGAAGCTCGTGTTGCCGCGCACGATGCCGCCAATGATAGCGTCTTTCGGGAAGTCAATATCGCGTATTTTTCCTTTGGTAACGGCGCATCCGGGCTTCACAATAAATTCCATTAACTCGGCGTTCAGCCCGCTCAGGTATTTTATGGATTGTACATGATGCCGCATGGTGAAACGGAAAATACGGGCGGCGGTAATCATTTTTTTGTTGATGACCGTATTGATGCCGAGGCTTTCGGCTAACTTGACATACTCGAGGTTTTCAATTTCGGCAATGGTTTTTTTCACGCCCAGCCGTTTGGCAATGACGCACGAGAGAATATTGGTCGCCGAACTTCCCGACACGGCTACGAATGCATCCATGTGGCGCAGGCCTTCTTCTTCCAGCAAATCGGTATTGTGTACATCGCCGTTAATGATGAGCGTGTGCGGCAACAATACGGCGAGTTCCTTGCTGCGTGCGCGGTCGGGCTCTATCAGCTTGAGCGACGTTACGCGCTGTTCGATTTTTTTTGCAATCATTTCCGCCATGCGCGTTCCGCCGAGTATCATTACGTTTTCCACGTCAATAACTTTCTTTCCGGAATGATAAAGGGCTTCATCAATGCCTTCGCGTTCGGCAATAATATAAATCACGTCGTTTAGGCGGAAGTCGCAAGCGCTGTCCGGGATAATGGTTTTTCCCTCGCGCGATATGGCCAGCACACGGTACAGTAGTTTGGTTATATCCAGCGTCAGTTCCGAAATTTTTTTATCAATCAACGGGGAGCCCTCTTCCAGCTTGAACGTTAATAACTGCAATTTCCCGCCGGAAAATTCCATTATTTCGTTGGTGTAGGACTGTTCCAATAGTCCGTCGATTTCGCTTGCCGCGATTTTTTCGGGATAGAATAAATAGTCGATGCCCAAATCGATAAACAACGTCTGGTTATCATCCTGCAGGTATTCGTCGTTATTGATGCGTGCAATAGATTTCCGCGCGCCCAGCTGTTTCGCCAGCGATGCGCTTACCACATTCATGTCCTGCTCTTCGGCGGGGCTGACGGCAATATACAAATCGGCTTTGTTCACCTGCGCTTTTTGCAAGGTGGTAATAGAGGTAGTAAGTCCTTCTACCGTGATTAAATCCGCCGCTTCCGCCACATGCCGCAAGCGCGCCTCATCGTGGTCGATGACCGTAATCTGATGCCGTTCATTGCTGAGTAATTCTGCCAGGTGGCTGCCTATTTCACCGGCTCCGCCGATAACGATTTTCATAATTTAATATTCTTCTTCATTGAAGAAGAAGTCTTCTTTACTGGGGTAGTCCGGCCAAATATCTTCGATACTGTCGTACACTTCGCCGTCGTCTTCCAATTCCTGTAAATTTTCAATCACTTCTAATGGTGAACCTGAACGTGTAGCAAAGTCTATCAATTCTTCTTTTGTTGCCGGCCAGGGGGCGTCTTCTAATTTGGATGCTAATTCAAGAGTCCAATACATGGAATAACAATTTATTTATTAGACATTTAAAAAATTTCCCCTGTTAAGGGATTACGAAAATATAATAAAAAATTGATATAATCAAATAGCGCTTGAAAAAATGCCGTTGATAAATTTATATAAATAATTGAATAGTTGTTTGGAATATGTGTGAATAACTTTTATGAATCCACCAATAGTATTTTAATATTTTAAAATAATTGCGAAGGATTGAGCAAGAAGAATTCTTCTATCGGGATGCCGCCTGTGCCGATAATAAAAGTACGGTCGGGGTGATATGCTTCATTGAATTGGTAGATACCTTCGTTGGAAGTCTCCTTTCCGCTTTTCACTTCGAGGGCAATTAGTTTTCCATTTTTTTCCAGTACAAAATCTACTTCATTGCTGCTTTCGTTCCAATAATATAAGTTGAAATTTTCAACCATAGAAGCATTTATCAAATGCGCTCCTACCGCCGATTCAACCCACCGGCCCCATTCTTTAGGATGAGCCGTGATTGTTTTGAACGATCTGTTGGATTGAACGCTTATCAAGGCATTATTGAAAACCTGAAATTTTGGTTTCGAGGAACGTTTGCGAAGCGCATTGCCTGCGAATTTTTCCAAACCGCCTAAGAGCCCGGAGCCTTCCAATGCTGTGAGATAATTAGAAAGAGTCGTCAGATTCCCTTTTTCCTGCAAGTCGCTTTGTATTTTATTCAGCGATACGATTTGCGATGAATACGTGCATCCGATTTCAAACAATCGTTTCAACAATGCCGGCTTTTCGATGCGTGTCAGCATTAGAATGTCTTTGGATATGCTGGTTTCTACGAGGGCGTTTCTCACATATGATTTCCAGCGGCCTTCATCGGTTATCAGTGTCGCGGCGCCGGGATAACCGCCAAACCAGATATATTGGTTGAGCGACCACCGGAACGCCTTTTTCATTTCGGCATACGTCCAATGCGTAATATAAGTGGTTTCAAATCGGCCGGCTAATGATTCCGTCAATCCTTGCTGGATGAGCAATCGTGACGAGCCGAGAAGGATTACTTTTAGTTTTCGTTTTTCGCGCGTATCGGCATCCCATTCTTTTTTAACTGTTTCCGCCCAATTATCTACTTTCTGAATTTCGTCAATTACCAGCAGAAATTCTTTTTGTTTGGAAGCATCCATTTTTCTCCGAGCCTCGTCCCATGCGGTTTTAATCCATAACCGATTAGCTGCGGGCACGTCGTCGGCAGCAACCAGTAGCGATTCAAAGGATAGCTGTTTCATGAGTTGTAAAACCAATGTCGTTTTTCCTACTTGGCGAGGACCATATACGACCTGAATGAATTGTCTCGGCTCTACTACTCGACGCGTAAGTTGTTGTAAAATGTCGCGTTTTATCATGTCTAAATATTTATTTAGGATGACCTAATAATTTATTTATCGTAACAAAGATACTATTTTTTTGATAAATAACTTTTATTCCGGCAACCAATAATCGTCGGGTATTCCGGCGTCAGCGGAAAACTGGCGGGCGAGTGAGAAAAGGAAATCGGACAGGCGGTTTAAGTAGATAAGTACATTTTCATCCAGAATAGATTGATGAGAAACAGTTACGGAGCAACGTTCGGCGCGGCGGCATACGCTACGCGCTACATGGCAGAACGCCGCAGCAGGCGGCGCAGCAGGCAAAATAAATGCTTTGAGCGGCGGCAAATTATTTTGCATGGCGTCGATAGCTTTTTCTAATGTTTCAATGTCGGTGGCGGAAATACCCGGTAATTTTTTCTTTGTGTTGTCGCCGGCAGCGAGCAAGGCGGCGCAGGCCATCAGGCATTCCTGAATGCGGCGCAACAAGGCCGCTTGCGATTCGGAAACCTTGTGCGCCCGCAATACGCCTATCCAGGAAATAAGTTCGTCCGCCGCCCCATAGGCTTCTACTTGCGGCGCATCTTTTGAAACGCGCGTCCCGCCTATTAGCGACGTAGTGCCCTTATCGCCTGTTTTGGTGTAAATATTTATTTTAGACATTCGTTTTTAGACGTAAGACAATAGACATGGACATTCAAAAAACCTTACCCTTTTAATCCTATTTTACCTTTTTTATCCTTTCACGGGGTGGCGGTTTTCTTCGTCGCTTTCGATAAGCCCGTCGCGCAGGCGGATGATGCGCCGCGCATGCAGGGCAATGTCTTCTTCGTGCGTAACGACAATAATGGTGTTGCCTTTCGCGTAAATATCCTCAAACAAATTCATGATGTCTATCGACGTTTTGCTGTCAAGGTTTCCTGTCGGTTCGTCGGCCAATATGATGGACGGCGTATTGACCAGCGCACGGGCTACGGCGACCCGCTGGCGTTGTCCGCCGGAAAGTTCATTGGGTTTATGGCTCATGCGGTTGAGCAAATCTACATTTTGCAAGGCGTTCTGGGCGCGTTGGTAGCGTTCAGTTTTGGGAATGCCGGCATAAATGAGCGGCAACCCTACATTATCCAACGCCGAATAGCGCGGCAACAGGTTGAACGATTGAAATACAAAACCGATTTCTTTGTTGCGCACTTCCGCCAGCGCATTATCATTCATGCGGCTCACGTCGGTGCCGTTCAATACATAGTTGCCGGCGGAGGGCGTATCCAGGCACCCCAGAATATTCATCAGCGTAGATTTCCCGGAGCCGGAAGGCCCCATGATAGCTACATATTCGTTTTGATTGATAGCCAGCGATACCCCATTCAGCGCACAGACTTCCTGCGTGCCTACCTGGTAGATTTTTTTAAGACCGGTAATACGGATTAACTCTTCTTTTTTCATAAATCAATTTGAAATGTTATGCAAAGATGCAAATAATTTTTGAGTTAGTATAAATTTTTTGAAAAAAAAGCAAGTTTTTTCAAAAAATTGCCGATAAGAAAAATTGTGTTATATTTGTCCTGTTTTATGCTCTTTTACATTTTGAAACTTTTATTCTGTCTCTGAAAACACCAAATTCCCAGACAACACGAATAAGAATGATTTCCACGTAAAGAACGTGGACTTTTAACTTATGATGTTGTCGGGTATTGGTGTACCTCAGAGATAATAAGTAAAGTTCACGTTTCGTTTTTTAATGACACAATACCATTAAAAGTCGAAAAATAGGCAGCGATAGAGAAATCGTAGCAAGGGGTTGTTTTTATAGAAATAGTTTGTGTTTGGAAACAATCCCGAAGCTGCGAAAAAAATTTTGAATTATTAAACCTTTTAATTAAAAAATCATGAAAAAAATTTTCTTTTCTTTTTTATTATTCCTCCTTTGGGGGGTAGGGGGCTTGTTCGCGCAAGCAACCGTTACGCCTCTCGGCGCAGATTATGACCGCCAGGAGGTGAAATTCCGTGTTGCATGGAATGCTGCCACAGCCGCCAACAACCGTGTATGGGTGTGGGTGGATTTTTGTTCGGTGACAGGCACAACGCCCGGCACCTTTGCGCCGGCAACGATTACTTCGGCATCCGTAACTTCCGGCGCTCCTGCGGATTTAAACGGGCGCGGCTTTTTTGTAACGGTCAACGGCGCGACCGTTACCGCCAAATTAAGCACCGCCGGCCAATTTAACTGGTGCGCCTATGGCAGCGACTTCCCGCCCAACGCGGTAGAAAACGGTAGCAGCTATACTTTGAAAGGCTCGAAGCCGTTTATCATTACTACGTCTTCCGGCACAGTGGAAGTGAATGCAACAACTTATTCCGGTAATGAAATTATAGCGCTTTCCGACGCCACCGGCTGTCCGGGCGTATTGTGCAGCAAAAATGGCGAAGCCACTGGGGTGTTGGGGTGTTGCAATGGTACAAGCAATTGTAACGGCACGTGTAAGACAAATAGTACTTATACACAAAATGATGGCGCGTGTTCGCCGAGTTGTCTCCAAGCCTATGTGCAACTTTATGATCAATGCGGCTCTGTGATAAATCCGACTTACGGTTTATATGAACAAACTGCGTGTTATGACCAGTGCCATGTGAAATCACAAATCGGTTGTAGAGGTACTTGCTTGAAAAACAATGGATACATACACTGGGCATATCAACCCACCTATCAACAAGGATCCTGCGCTTGCTCAGACCGCCAATGCCCGTGCGAGCCCATCAACCCGGTGCCTGTTGACGTATACGTCTGGAGGAGCAACCAGTGGACGTTTCTGCACCGGATAACCAGCTACTGCAAAACATACCAGCCTCATTGCTACTAAATGTGCATTGTCAGTAAAGAAACGTAATGGAAATACCTTATGAAAACAAGTCGCTTTGCAGGCAACCAGACTTTTTGTGTCCGCATTTTCACTGCTGTTGCGATGCAACTTTAAAGATTGAAAAATAGTCCTCGAACAGTGCAGATTTTTATTGTTTATTTGGTAAAAAAGCAAGCTTGCCGCCGTTTTAGTCAACTAAAAATGGATTATAGTCGACTAAAAACGAATTATAGTCAACTAAAAATGGATTATAGTCGACTATAAATGAGTTTTGGTCAACCTTCAAAAAAATATTTCCCTCATCCGAAAAAAAGCAGTACTTTTGCGGTATGAGCAAGAAGAAAAAAACCATAGCATTGGTGGCGCATGATAACCGGAAACGCGATATTATCGAGTGGGTGGAATTTAATTATGATGTGTTGAAGCATTATAATTTGGTTTGCACCGGCACTACCGGGCGCTTGATAACGGACGCGCTGCACAAAAAACTCGGCGACGCTGCCGGGCAAATTCAAATCACCTTGCTGAAATCCGGCCCGCTGGGCGGCGACCAGCAGTTGGGCGCAATGATTTCGGAAAATAAAATCGATTTGCTGATTTTCCTCTGGGATCCCATGCAGCCGCAGCCGCACGATGTGGACGTGAAAGCGTTGTTGCGGATTTGCAGTCTGTATAATATCCCTACGGCATGCAACCGCTCCACTGCCGATTATATTATTTCGTCCCCCCTGCTGAACGACGAACATTACCATCCGCAAAGAAACGACTACTCTCCTTACCTCACAAGGCCGGTGGAAATTTAAAGTTTCAGGTTTCGTGAATGCATATAATTTTTTTAGTTCATAATCCATAATTCCTAATCCATAATTCTTAGTTTTTAACTTTTAACTTTTAGTTTACATGGGTATTGTTGCTATCGTAGGGCGCCCGAATGTGGGGAAATCAACGCTTTTTAACCGTCTGGTGGGCATGCGGCAGGCGATTGTCGACGAGGCGGCGGGCGTTACCCGCGACCGCCACTACGGACGCTGCGAATGGAATGGGCACGAATTTTCCATTATTGACACCGGCGGATATGCAGTGAATACCGATGATGTGTTTGAAGAAGAAATACGCAAACAGGTGCTGCTGGCTATTGACGAGGCCGACGTGATTCTTTTCATGGTAGACACGACTACCGGCATCACCGACCAGTGCCAGCTGATTGCCGGCATCCTTCGCCGGAGCAACAAAAAAGTGATTGTGGTGGCGAATAAGGTAGATAATAGCGACCTGCTATTCGCTATCCACGAATTTCATGCGTTGGGCTTGGGCGCGCCGTTTGCGGTGTCGTCGGTTAGCGGCAGCGGCTCCGGCGATTTGCTGGATGAAATTTTAAAATATTTACCCGCCGGCAACGGAGACGAAGAAGAAAAGAACATTCCGCATCTGGCGATTGTCGGGCGGCCCAATGTGGGGAAGTCGTCGCTGGCCAATGCGCTGCTGGGTGAGGAACGCAATATCGTTACGCCGGTTGCCGGCACTACGCGCGACGCGATCAGTACCTACTACAATAAATTCGGGCATGAGTTTGTGATAGTGGATACCGCCGGCCTGCGCAAGCGGGGCAAGGCAATGGACGATTTGGAGTTTTATTCGGTGATGCGTTCCGTACGCGCCATTGAACATTCCGATGTGTGCCTTTTGATGATTGACGCCACGCGGGGCGTGGAAGCGCAGGATTTGAGTATTTTCAATTTGATTATCCACAATAAAAAAGGCTGCGTGCTGGTAGTGAACAAATGGGATTTGGTGACGAAAGATACCAATACCATGAAAACCGTCAATGCCGGCATTTTGCAACGCCTTTCGCCGTTTACGAATGTGCCGATAGTGTTTACGTCGGTAACGCAAAAGCAACGTTTGCTCGACGTGCTGGCGGCGGCGGAAAAAGTCTATGCCAACCGCAGCAAGCGGATTGCCACTTCGCAGCTCAATGAAACAATGTTGCAGGAGATTGAAAACTTTCCCCCGCCGGCCATCAAGGGGAAATATGTGCGGATAAAATATGTAACGCAGTTGCCGTCGCCGTCGCCGTCGTTTGCCTTTTTCTGCAATTTGCCGCAGTATGTGCGCGAGGATTACAAGCGGTTCCTGGAAAATAAACTGCGCCGGCATTTCGATTTCACCGGCTGCCCCATACAAGTTTTTCTACGGAAAAAATAATGAATTACCGTGGGCGGATAACGGTATCCTGCACCAGCCCGCGCCCTTCCTTTTGAATAGTCCCGTCGGAAAGTCCATGCTGAATCATGCGGTCGAGCACGCCGTTTACAAAGGAATGGCTGTTGCTCGTACTGTAAAATTTCGCGATTTCCACATGCTCGTTGATTGTAACTTTGATAGGGATTTCGGGGAATTCGATAGCTTCTGCAAATCCCTGCACGATGAGCGCCATGTCCATTGCCGCTACGCGGTCGGCTTCCCAGTTCTGCACAAACTGCATGGCCATATTCCAATATTTAAAGTAATGGTTGAGCGAATGACGCAATAAGCGCAACGCAAATTCTTCGTCTTCCCTGGAACGGCGCGCTTCCGAAAGCGGCTCTTCCGGCGATTGGCCGGGAACGAATTTGTCCAGCGACCGGAGCACCGACCCCAGCGCATAACCGATATCATCGACCCACCAGACGCTTTGTTCTTCCAGCATATTTTCCAGTAGCCGGTTGTCTTCAAATTCATACATGAAGAATCGTTTTAGGAACTTGCGGTCTTCTTCGAAAGAGCGTTCTTCCGAAGTCATGTAATCCTTGTAATATTCGTTTTCCGTCATGCGGGCGTAGATGTCGAGGATCACGTTCATGTTTTCGCCGCCCCACGAAAGGCAGTGTTTTTCGTTGTATTGCCGCAGGGCGCGGTTGCGGCGTATAATATCTAGCAGCTCATTTTGTATCAACTTCCTGTTCGGATGCGCTTCTTCGTAGGTAGGGCGGTATTTTTGCAGTCCTACATTGATGCGTTCTTCGGCGTGGTCGGCGATCGGGATGATGGCAGCCATCAGGAAGTGATAAAGGTCATAGGTTTTTTGGATACTGGTAAGTAAATCGTTCTCTGCCGTAGTCAGGGAGAGGTCTTCGGAACCCGCATTGCTAAAAAGAAGTTTGAGGGTTTTGACGCGTAGTAAGCGGCGACTCATCATAATGAAAATGGTATTAAAATTAGGAAATAAATAAAATTTTTAAGGACAAATATAATACAGAAACTCGGGTTATGCAAATAAATGTTGCGCTTCTTCGCGTAAAGCGGCGATGGCATCGGCCGTTGGAAGGGCCGTCAGGGCTTGCAGGTCGGCCAGTATTTTTTTTGATAAATGTATGGCCGGCTCGTCGGGGCGCACTTCCGCCGCCGACTGGTTGATGAGGGCGACAATGGCGTTGCGCGCGGCGGCGACCTGTTGCCAGGTGTCTACATTTACATACAGTTGATAGGGCTGGTAGCGCTCCATTTCGTTGCGTACGGCGTCGAGCAGCAACAGTTGCAATTCTCCCGCAGTGGCGGCTTGGCGCGTTGTCCGTAACAGCAGTTCCGCCGGCGACAGCCGTTCCATCAGCACGACTAACCGTTCCATCGCCGTGAAGCGTATTTTCAATGTTTCTCCGCGCCGGAGGAACAGTATTTCGGCTTTCTTGCGCCGCAAATCGGCTTCCAGCATCCGCCGAATAAGCAGGTAGGAACTTGCCATTACCAACGTGGCCGGAGCCAGTACCAGCAAGAGCGTAGTAATATCGTCGTTTGTCATAATTCAGCTATTTTTTGCAAAGATAGTAAATTTTAATGGAGAGTGGACTATTACAAAAAAACATCTGCTTTTTGCAGCTTGCAAAAAGCAGATAGTTTTTAAAGCAATTATTATTACTACCGGATTTCTTTCCGGAAGAATTTTTATGATTTCCGTTCTCTGCGTTCGCCGCGTTCCCGGCGTTCGCCTCTATCGCGACGTTCACGTTCGCCGCCGCCCCGGTTGCCGCGAGGACGGCGTTCGCCGCCGGCGTTCACTCCGGCATTGCCGCTGCCGGCAGCATTGCCTACGTTGGGTGACAAATCGCGTTTGCCGAATACTTCGCCATTGCAAATCCATACTTTAATACCTAATACGCCTACTTTGGTATGCGCTTCGGCGAGTGCGTAGTCAATGTCGGCGCGGAAAGTATGTAGGGGCGTACGTCCTTCTTTCAACATTTCGCGGCGGGCCATTTCGGCGCCGCCCAGGCGTCCACTGATAAGCACCTTGATGCCTTCGGCGCCCATGCGCATGGTCGAAGCCATCGCCATACGGATAGCGCGGCGGTACGATACGCGGCCTTCCACCTGGCGGGCAATGTTGTTGGCAACAATGACCGCGTCAATTTCGGGGCGTTTCACTTCGTAGATATTTATCTGGATTTCCTTATTCGTAATTTTCTTCAACTCTTCCTTGAGTTTGTCCACTTCGCTTCCGCCCTTACCGATAATAAGGCCGGGACGGGCAGTGTGAATAGTAACAGTGATCAGTTTGAGCGTGCGCTCAATCACGATTTTGGAAAGGCTGGCCTTTGCCAAACGAGTATTAAGGTATTCGCGGATTTTAGCGTCTTCCAAAATCTTTTCGGCGTAATCTGTGCCGCCATACCAATTGGAGTCCCAACCGCGGATGATGCCTAAACGATTGCTGATAGGATTTGTTTTTTGTCCCATATTATTGCTCTTCTGTTACTACTTCGTTGTTTACTGTTGTTTCTTCCCCTTTTTTGCCCAGCACAATCGTAACGTGGTTCGAACGTTTGCGAATGCGGGCGGCGCGGCCTTGCGGCGCAGTGCGGATACGTTTGAGCGTGCGGCCTTGTCCGACGGAAATATGTTGTACATACACATTACCGTTTTCCAAATCCTTGCGGTCGGCTTCGTTCTTGGCTTCCCAGTTGGCGATAGCCGATTTCAGCAGTTTCTCCAAACGCACGGAGGCTTCCTTCTTGGAATACTTTAAAATATCCAAGGCGCGATTAACTTCTACACCCCTTACCAAATCAGCGACTAAACGCATTTTTCGCGGCGAGGTAGGGATATCATTCAGCTTTGCAATAGCTGTCTGTTTTTTTATTTCTTTAAGCCTTTCGGCCATTTCTCTTTTTCGAGCTCCCATTTTTTTTGGTACTTTTTAATTCAACATTAGATTACCTGTTACCCGAATGGCCTTTGAAAGTACGGGTCGGAGCAAACTCGCCGAGTTTGTGGCCAACCATATTTTCCGTGATGTAAACCGGAATAAATTTATTACCGTTGTGCACGGCAAACGTAAGGCCTACAAAGTCCGGCGAAATCATACTGGCACGCGACCATGTTTTGATGACCTCTTTTTTCTTTTTGCCTTCAACGATATCAAGCACTTTCTTTTCGAGGCTCGGCTCGATGTACGGTCCTTTTTTTACTGAACGACTCATAGTGTGTTATCCTTTTATCCGGTTATTTTTTTCTTCTTTCAATAATAAACTTCTTCGAGTTTTTCTTCGGGTTACGCGTCTTGTATCCCTTAGCAGGGATGCCTTTGCGCGAGCGCGGATGCCCGCCCGAAGCGCGTCCTTCGCCGCCGCCCATTGGGTGGTCAACGGGGTTCATTACTACGCCGCGATTGCGCGGACGGCGTCCTAACCAGCGTTTGCGGCCAGCTTTACCGTGCGATTCGAGATTGTGGTCGGGATTCGATACCGTACCGATCGTTGCGCGGCAAGTAACTAATACCATGCGCGTTTCGCCCGAAGGCAGTTTCAACACGGCATGTTTGCCTTCGCGGGCGGCCAGCTGCGCATATGCTCCGGCGCTACGCGCCATTGCCGCGCCCTGTCCCGGATGCAGTTCAATATTGTGCACCAACGTTCCCAAAGGAATTTCGGAAAGCAACAGCGTATTTCCCAAATCCGGCGCAATGCCTGTGCCCGATTTGATTTGCTGCCCTACTTTCAATCCATTCGGGGCGATGATGTACCGTTTTTCTCCGTCGGCATACAGCACCAGTGCAATGCGTGCACTGCGGTTGGGGTCGTATTCAATCGTTTTTACAATAGCGGGAACATGGTCTTTGTTGCGCATAAAATCAATTATGCGGTACATTTTCTTGTGTCCGCCGCCGATGTAGCGCATGGTCATTTTGCCTTGTTTGTTGCGGCCGCCGGACTTACGTAGCGGTGCCAGCAATGATTTTTCAGGCGTTGCACAGGTGATGTCATCAAATGCGCTAATAATTTTGTGTCGGGTACCGGGTGTTACCGGCTTGAATTTACGTACTGCCATAGCGCTTAAATATTACTATAAAAGTCAATTTTATCTTCTCCCGCCAGCGTAACAATCGCTTTTTTGAAGTGATTGGTGCGGCCGGTCAATAAGCCGGCTTTAGTATATCGGCTTTTGCGTTTCCCATAGTAGTTTACGGTATTCACAGCGGAAACCGTTACTCCGTACATTTCCTCAACCGCTTTTTTTATCTCCAGTTTATTGGCGTTGCGGTCAACTACGAAACCGTAACGATTCAACTTCTCGCCCTGAATCGTCATTTTTTCGGTTATTATTGGCTTTATAATTATTTCAGTCATGTCTGCGAATTATTTGCGTGCGAGTAGTTTGTTCAACGTATCGGCCGTGTCGCCTACTAGCACAAGTCCGGTGGCGTTTACAATGTCGTAAGTGGTCAATTCCGTTACAGGAACCACTTTGGTGCGTGGCAAGTTGCGCGACGATAAATAAATATTGTCATTATTCTCGGGCAGCACCATTAACACTTTTTTATCCGCCATATTCAAGTTTTGGCAAATATTGATAAATTCTTTGGTCTTCGGCGCTTCCAGATTAAACGCTTCCACGCAGGTAATAGCATTGTCTTTCGCTTTATAAGATAAGGCGCTCCGGCGTGCCAGCTGTTTAACTTTTTTGTTCAGTTTAAAGCCATAAGTATGCGGTTTAGGGCCGAAAACCCGTCCGCCGCCCACGTAAATATTGGCTTTGATACTGCCATGGCGCGCACCGCCGCCGCCTTTCTGGCGTCCCATTTTTTTGGTGCTGTAAGCCACTTCGCTGCGTTCTTTGGTCTTGTGCGTTCCCTGTCGTTGATTGGCTAAATATTGTTTTACGTCCAGGTAAATAGCATGGTCATTGGGTTCGATACCGAACACTGTTTCGTCAAGGGTAGCCTTTGCTCCCGACTCTTTTCCATCGATGTTGTATATTGATAGTTCCATTGTCCGATTACTCCTCTATTAATAAGTACGACCCTTTAGCTCCGGGGATAGAGCCTTTTACCAGTAACAAATTATTTTCAGGGATTACTTTAAGCACTTTCAGATTGAGTACTTTCACCTTGTCGCCGCCCATGCGTCCGCCCAAGCGTTTGCCGGGGAATACGCGGGAAGGCCACGACGATGCACCCATAGAACCGGGTGCGCGCAGGCGGTTGTGCTGTCCGTGGGTTTGTCCCCCCACGCCGCCGAATCCATGACGTTTTACAACGCCCTGAAATCCCTTTCCTTTAGAGATACCTGTTACATCAACCCAAGCGTCTTCGTTGAGTACGTCGGCAACAGTGATAACATCTCCCAATTGCAATTCTTTGTTGAAGTCGCTTGCGAACTCCGCCACTTTGCGTTTTGGGGTGGTGTTTGCCTTTTTGAAATGGCCTATTAAGCCTGCGCTGGTGTGCTTTTCTTTGGCTTCGTCATAGGCAAGTTGTACAGCGGCATAACCATCTTTTTCTTGTGTACGAACCTGCGTAACAACACACGGACCAGCTTCAATTACGGTGCATGGTATATTCTTACCATCAGCCCCGAATACGGATGTCATTCCGATTTTTTTACCTATTAGTCCAGGCATTTGTTTGTTATTAAAAATTTAATTTATAGTTTATTATTTTATCTTATCCTAAAAAACAGGGCTGCAAAGGTAATACTTTATTTTGGATTTACAAACAAGCGCTTGATATTTTTTGCAAAATTCACGATTTTTTCTGCTCTGTAGAAAAATTTTAATGGGGTGATGCGGGAAAGCCACAGGGAATGCCGGACATACAACAACCGTCCCTAATATTTAAGGTATTCTTCGTAAAAAGGCCAATAGTTAAAATTTTTACTTGTCGCTTATCGTACGCAGAAACTTTTAAAGCCGTTCGTGTATGCAGTACGGTAGCAACGTCCAGCTATCATTGAAGGTGTCGCATGGCAAAATATTCCGTCGAACGACAGGCACGTGCAATTTGTGTACGATTCCCCTGCACTGATGCATCCGCTGTTAGCGCAGCTTCCGCTCGGGTTCGTAAATCGGAGGCAATACTCAGGGGCTGTCCATGGAATCTCTAGTGCATTTTTGTTTGCATATAAGCATTGTATTTCCGTTTCATTTGGAAATCTCCAGCCTGTGGGGCAAGATTGAGTCGCACACGTACCATTGATTAGAGTTTTTGAAAGTTCTATGCCGCAACTTGTATAAGTCGAAGCATTGTCAGCATTCAAATCTCTACAATAGTTGCCGGCAGCGGTCAAGTTTGGGCAACAAGGAATATTTACATTAGCAGATATTCTATCAAAATCGCGTATCGCAATACATCCGGGACATCCGGTAGGGTCGGTTAATGAATTTATGTTACCGCTATATTTATCGCCACTTATAGTTGTCCCATTTATTATAAATGCTTGCGTGCCTTTCAGCGTATAAGTACCGCTGTTGTATGATGTCGCATTCGGCGGGTAGTCGGTCGCATAGGCGCAGGCATTGAATTTTGCGGGCGTACCATTTGCTAAAGTTACTTTAACTGTCGCAGCAAAAATACTGGTAGCGTTAGATGCCGTTCCTTTTACCCATAGTCCGCGCGTGTTTCCGCTTACTTCAGTATATGTAAGCGACGAATACTGGTTACCGTTGCCGCCGGTAATGGTAGTCGCGCCGGGTACGAGCGTAGCAGGCGACCAGCTGCCTAAAGTGTTTGCGCCGGTTATTGGTTGAATATCCACAAACACCCACACTTCATCACGGTGGGTGGCGTCGCTGCCTTTCCACGATAAATCGAAGGTTACGGTTTTTGTTGTCGAATAGTCCACTTTGGTATTGGCAATTGTTACCGGCGTGGTGCGCTGTGCGCTTGCTGCAATGCTTGCAAGCATTGTAAAAAGAAAGAGAATTTTTTTCATGACATTATTATTTAAGGTTTAATATTTGCCTGTTGTCTATGTTCTATAAGTCCATGTTCTGTTTTTGCCTTTCGCAGCATTGGGGCTGTTTTGCAAACACAAACTTTTTTATAAACAACCCCTTGCTGCGGTTTCTTAGTCGCTGCCATTCTCTTCACGTTTCCATAATTTTATTTGAAAAAGAAACGTGAACTTAAATTCTTGTATTTTGAGGTCCTAGAGTACCCACCGTAAAAAAACCAAAGTTCACGCATAATACACGCGTTATTTCTTTACGGTTTTGAAATTCTCTAGGTTTCAAAATACAAAATAAAATATAAAATTAAAAGAACCTTTAATGCTACAAATGTAAAATACTATTTTTGAATTTGCAAATAAATGATGAAATTTTTTTCAAAAAAACAACGTACATTTGTATTCAAATTGCTATTGAAAAATTATGTCCCCTTTTCTATTTAGCCTGAATTGCGTATTGCCGATATTCCTAATCATCGTGCTAGGCTGGGCGCTCAGGCAATGGAAAATTATTATCAAGCCGGTAGCCGATGCATTAAATACAATAGCCTTTAATGTAACATTGCCGCTGTTGCTTTTCCGCGACATTGCCATTGCCCGTTTGCAGGATATTTTTTCACCGGCGATTATTTTGTATGCTATTGCCGGCACGGTTTTAACCTTTGGCATTACGTGGTTTTTCGCCGAGCGGTTTATTAAAGACCGTACAGCTATCGGGTCGTTCGTGCAGGGCAGCTATCGGGGCAACTATGCGATTATCGGGTTGTTTTTAATTGTTTCTATTTTGGGGCATACCGGCAAGGGCGCGCTTATCACGGCGTTTGCAGTGCCTTTATATAATATTCTGGCGGTAATTATTCTTTCGGTGCGCAGCAAAAATCCGCAAAAAGTAAAGCTGAGGGAAACGTTACGGAATATCATTAAAAACCCTTTAATTATTGGCATTATTGCGGGGTTGCCGTTTTCTATTTTTGAGATTCCGCTGTTCTCTCATCCGCAAACAGGCTACATTGCATCCACCATAGATTATTTGGTAAATATCACCAACCCCATTGCCTTGCTGGCTATCGGTGCATCCATTAGCGTGGCAAAATTGAAATTGGGCTTGCCGAAAGCCTTGACGGCAACGATGATTAAAATAGTCGTCAGCCCGGCGATTTTTACCGGCATTGCGTATTGGATGCGCGAGCCGCTTGGTTTCAGCGGCGAAGATTTGCTCATTCTTTTCATTATGTTCGGCGTACCTACTGCCGTAGCGAGTTTTATTATGGCCAGTAAAATGAACAACGACGAAAGCCTTGCGGCAAATATTATCTTGCTGTCGTCGGTGCTTTCTGTGCTTACGCTCACTTTCGGCATTTATTTATTCAAATCCGCCGGGCTTATTCAGTAAACAGGCGGCGGCAAATATTTACAACCGGAATTTTGTACCTTTGCATGGGAATAAGATTAAAATGATAACATTTACTTTTAATAGTATCTCTCGTGTGCAGTGGTTGCCCGAAATTTTAAGAGGCCAGGCTATAGAAACCTGTGCTCCGGACAAGACTGTTCAGCTGGTATTTCAAAATATCCATATTAACGATTTTGAGCCTTTTCATTTTGTGTTGTTAGCTTGTTTAATCGACAAGTTAAAAAAACAAGGATATATGTTTGTCAAAATTGACGATGAAAATCATTTCATATATCCATTTTTAATAAAAACGTTAAAAATAGAAGAGTATTTTGGCGCTCATCCGAAAAATTATGTCGTTTCCAGTATTGAAAATATCTTTAATCTATGGCGGGTGAATGATGCCGAAAAAGACATGGTGAGTATCATGGTAGGCGACTATCTTAAACAGAATTTTTTTAAGAACAAAGACCTTACTGCTGTTAAAGAAAGCCTTGTCGAGATTTTTTATAATATTTTTGACCATGCAGGCGCAAATGGTAATGCCTTTTCGTTTATTCAATATAATCAGGAGAAAGAAAAATTATATGTAGCCGTTTGTGATTTCGGCATAGGTATAGCAAAAAGTATTCGTAATTATTTTCCTGAAATTGACAATGACGGCGATGCTATTGCCAAAGCCATAGAAGATAATATAACGGTAAAATCACAACCTCACAACATGGGAATGGGGCTGGGGAATATAATAAGCGCTATTTCTGAAAATGATTCTTTAAGGATTTTTAGTAATCAAGGAATGTTGTATGTTACTGGAGGACGCAAGAGAACTTTTTTATACAATTATAATTTTGCTGGAACATTGATTTATTATGAAATGTCATTGTCGCATTTTCCCGAATTGGAAATAAATAGTACCTTTGAACTCTAAAAACAATAGGAGAACTTATGTACACCATAGATTTAAAAGAAATATTGACGAACCGTCCTTATCCTGATGCCGGCGCGATACTTTATCAGCAGTTGGTTGATAAGATAGACAACGAAGATAAAATAATCCTCAATTTGAAAAACGTGGATATGTTGCCTTCGATGTTCCTGAATATGTCTATAGGTAAAATTATAGTGGATTTCGGCGTTGATAAATTAAAAAAGATAACATTTGCTGAAATCACCCAAATACAAGCGGAAAAAATTAAAGATTACGTAGCTCGATTTTCTGCCGGACGGCAACCCACGATTTAACTGTACACCACATAATAATCACAAGTTCTATTTCGCGATAAAATTATCAATACCATAATTTTTCGACGAAATAAGTTATGGCTATTTTATAAACACCAAATTCATCTACCATTGAAAAGCATTGACCCCATAGCCTTTGAAAAGGAATGCACTTTTCGCACGGCGCGTAGCGGCGGAAAAGGCGGGCAGCACGTGAATAAGGTAGAGACAAAGGTCGTACTCGTATTTTCCGTGGCGGCTTCGGAGTTGTTCGATGAAAACGAAAAAGCGGCGCTGCATCAAAAATTAGCTGCGCGATTAACACAAAAAGGCGTTTTGCAGGTGAGTTGCGACAGGGAACGTTCCCAAATAAAAAATAAAACCCATGCCATTACAAAAGCTATCACCATTTTGGAAAAAGCTTTGACGCCCGTAAAACCACGCAAAAAAACAAAGCCCACAAAAGCATCCGTCGAAAAACGCCTGCTGGATAAATCATGCTTGGCAAAGAAAAAAGAGTTACGCATAAAAATATAACCATTTTTTTTGCTACATTTGCCGAAACTTACAGCTAAAATTAAACTTATGGACTCTCGCCTAACTAAAACATTACTAAAAATAACCCAAGACAGGCAACGAACAAATATTTTAAAAGGTTATGAACAAAAGGCGCTGGCATACCTTGTGCAGCGTATCCCTTCGTGGGTAAGTTCCGATGCGCTGACTATTATCGGACTATTGGGCAGCGTGATTGTGGGGGCAAGTTTTATGCTCGCCGCCTATGCCGACAAGTATTTTTTGCTAATGGGCGTGCTGGGCTTTTTCATCAACTGGCTGGGCGACTCGCTGGACGGGCGGCTGGCATACTACCGGAATAAACCCCGCAAATGGTACGGCTTTTCGCTTGACTATTGCACCGACTGGATTTCTAATGTTTTCATCGGCGTGGGGTATATCGTTTATGTGAGCAACCATTGGGAATTATGGGGCTTTGTATTTGTAATCCTCTATGGCTGGTCGATGATGATTGCACTGTTGCGCTACAAAATCACCAACGTTTATACCATTGATTCCGGAGTGCTGGGGCCAACGGAAGTGCGCATTATCATTTCATTTATCCTGGCGCTGGAAGTAGTGGTACAAGGATCGATTGTCTATTCAACCGTTACCGCCTGCGCGATTTTATTTCTTTTCAACGTAGCGGATTTTATTAAATTATTGAAAACCGCCGACCGGAAAGACAAAGAGGAACAAACACAGAAAACAACCGACCTCCCCCCATGTTTAAGCAACTGATTATTTTTTTCAAGACGCAATTATCAGCGTTTACCGGAGGGCTGTGCGACTACGGCATTATGATTTTCCTGACGGAAATAGCGGGTTTGCATTACACGCTTTCCATTGCCGTGGCTTGCATTTTAGGGGCGGTGGTCAATTTTGCAATAAACAGAAGCTGGTCTTTTTATTCACAAAACAGAACTTACAAATTTTCGAGCACGCAGCAACTGATACGCTTTACGCTGGTATTAGTAGGCAGCATCTTCCTGAAAAGTTCCGGGACTTTCCTACTGACGGCGCTCGCCGGGATAGATTATAAAATCAGCCGGATTATAACGGATATCATCGTGTCGTTAGGCTACAACTACGTGCTGCAACGTTTCTGGGTTTTTACCCAAGCGAAAGACATCAAACAGGTACTGTAATAAAAAACAAATAAAACATGTCGTCAAAAGTTTATTTCACCAACCTGCGAACAAGCGCATCGTTGAACCTGCAAGGGAAAATGGAACGGCTGGTACGCGCCGCCGGGATTGAAAAAATAGATTGCGCCGGGAAATTTACGGCTATCAAAATTCATTTCGGCGAGCCGGGAAACCTTGCCTATATCCGCCACAATTACGCCCACCGCATGGTGGAAATTCTGTACGCTATGGGCGCTAAAGTATTCCTCACGGATAGCAATACCCTTTACTCCGGCAGGCGATCCAACGCGATAGACCATCAAATTAGCGCCTTTGAAAACGGTTTTAATTTCCTGGGCGTAAAAGCGCCCGTCATTATTGCCGACGGCTTGAAAGGTACGGAATATGTAGAGATACCGGTAAACTCGGACATTTGCACTTCGGCAAAAATCGGCGCGGCTATTGCCAATGCCGACGTGATTGTTACGATGAATCATTTCAAGGGGCACGAGCAGGCCGGATTCGGCGGGGCGTTGAAAAATATAGGAATGGGCTCTGCCAGTGTGGGCGGGAAGCTGGATTTGCATTCATCGTCGCAACCGCGCGTGAAGGCGGAGAACTGTACCGCCTGCCGCCAGTGCGTGCGCTATTGCAATTACGGCGCCATTACGCTTAACGATAACCGCACGGCCAGCATTGATTACAAAAAATGCGTGGGCTGCGGGCAATGTATTGCCGTGTGCCGCTTCGACGCGGCGCAGCCGGTATGGGACAATTCATCGGAAACAATGAATAAAAAAATTGCCGAATATTGCCATGCCCTCCTGAAAGACAAGCCACACTTCCATGTGAATTTCATCATCAACGTATCGCCCGACTGCGATTGCTGGGGAAGCAACGACATCCCGCTGGTGCCGGATATTGGCATGGCGGCGTCGTTCGACCCGGTGGCGCTCGACCAGGCCTGCGCCGACATGGTTACGGCAGCGCCGTCGCTGCCCGGCGCACGCGGCAACGAAGAGGGAAAACTGGATTTAAAGGGAAAAGACAAGTTCCTGCACATCCACCCGAACACCAACTGGCGCACAGGATTGCAGCATGCAGAAAAAATCGGGCTGGGAACAACGCAGTATGAACTGTGTCCGGTAGGCAGCGACAGTTAGCAGCAGGCCGTAGCAGGAGGCCGCGGGCAGCGCCTGACGCCTGAAACCGGAGAATACCCCCAAAAATCACTTATTTATAAAACACCCCCCCCCCCCGTTTGGTAGCGGACAGGGTAAAATCTTGTCCGAACCTTTAGATTTCCGGTACCGGAAAATGAAATTCCGGTAACGGAAAATGAAATTCCGGTAACGGAAAATGAAATTCCGGTAACGGAAAATGAAATTC
>JAITSM010000014.1 GCA_031287815.1 Prevotellaceae bacterium | reverse complement strand
TTTACAGCAATCACACTTCTACCTGTTCCCTTACCGACGGCAGCTGCGCAACAACCGTTTCGTACGCTTGCGCCGAAAGAAACTTTAAATCAGAGCAGCATTGCAGCAACCCGCAGGCGCCTGCGTAAAATCGGTGGAATAAACTAATTCGTATTTCATGGGAATTGGTTTTAAAAGGTGGAGGGAGGAAGCCCTGATGATAGCAAGGTATAGCATTATTTGGAAGCAATATTTTTGCGTCCATTAAGCAGTTATTTAAAAAACTATATTAGTTGCGTATGCAACGTACATTACGGCAGCCGTTCCAGTCAGCGTCGTCGCCGCAGTGATCTTGGTACTTTTCGCGTAGGAAGTTGTACGCATAACCCGACCCACCCACGTAGGTTATGCTCGTGGTTCCACATGTATAATAATGCGTATTGCAAATCCAGAGTGACAATCCGTAGGAGTCAGGCCCTCCAAACTCGTCGCTACCTAAGTACGGATGAGGGTTATCTTTCGAGGTTACATATGGACATAATTCATCGACAGAGGGCAACACCCACCCGAGTGGGCATATATCGCTTTCTCGTCGGGTGTTGGCAATACCCGACACTGCACCGGCTCCGGTTGGTGTGGCATCATAAAAACGCCCGCAACCGTAATGAGCACCGCAACTACGATCAGTACCTCGAATGGTATAACCTGTTGCCGTAGGATTTGGTTGCCCGTCCCACATTAAATCTTCTGCCATCCACCAAGTATTGGTCGGCATTTGCACAATCCGATAAAGGTGATTATCCCGCACATCTTTTATCCATGCTTCCCAATTCTGTGCACCGCTTGGTCGTTGTTGGCATTTGTGCTCGGGGTCTGCATACCAGTCCGTACCTGTGTAAGCACAAGTCCCTATCACCTCTTTCAATCCGCCGGGACATTCCGTTTTGTCGGTAATACTTACCGGTACAAAGGTCAAATTTGCTTTTGGCATGGATGTTTGTGTGATTTCGTGAACCGTTCCATTCGCTTCTTTTAATATGAATGGCGGCGTACCTTTAAAATAATATACCTGTTCATCCATAACCATATTCGGCGGATAGTCGGAAACGTAAGCGCACCAATTGAATTTGCTGGCGGTAATGTCTAATTTGACGGTAACGGTTACGCTATAACTGCCGCTGTTGCCTTGCAACCAAAATCCTTTCCGGTTGGTGCCGTCATACGTAACGGAAGCCGTAGGCGAGGCGGCGGAAACAGCGGCGCGTGTCCACGAATTGCCCGAAGTGGTGTTATCACTGTTTACAGAGATGTAGTCTACCCACACCCATACTTTGGAAAGATGCGTATCATTTCGAGAGCCATTGTTCCACCACACGCGGAAGAGCACGGTTTTGTCGGTGTAATTTGCGCCGAGCGGCTCGACGTTTGTTACCTGTGCACTTGCTGCCATGCTTGCGAACATTGCGAAAAAGAAAAATGTCGTTTTCATAATTTTTTATTTTTAGTTGTTATTATTTTGCAGCCTCGGGGTTGTTTTCAAACACAAACTTTTTTTATAAACAACCCCCTGCTGCGAATTTTTGTTCACTGCCAATGATTGCAGAAAGTTTTAATAAACGGTTTCTGCAACTCGTTTCTTCAACTTTTATGGTGATTTTTTCTGATTCTATTAAAAAACCAAGAATAGATAAAGTTATTACATTTATTGAAAACTGAGGTTCGGGAAACCTACCATGCTAATAAGTATAACAACCTACATCCACTCTTGGCAAGATTGCTTTTACTTATATTCAAGCATGGTAGAAATTTTCCCGATTTCAGTTTTCTGCAGAATAAAAGTTAAAGCGATATATTTTTTATATCATTTCCAAAATATCAAAGAGCATGTGATAACGCTGCAAATATATTACTTTATTTTTTAATTGCAAGTTTTTTTGAAAAGATATTTTTAAAAACACAGCTGCGTTTGCTGCGCATAATAGCAGAAGTAAATATGCCGGTATGGTTGCAGTTATTGTGGGAAGCGCTTTTTAAGAGCAGGGATGCACGGCTGTGCGTCCCTGCATGGGGGCAGGGTAATGGGAAATTTACGTATATTTGTAAAAAAAAACATATGGATATCAAATTGCTCTATAAAATACAGACGGCGCTTGCCCAAGAGCCGGTATTGCGGGCATGGCTGTTCGGCTCTTTTGCCCGAAACGAAGAAACAACCGAAAGCGATATTGATATTTTAGTGCAATTTATGCCCGATGCGAAAATCAGCCTCTTCGACTATGGCGGCATTATTTATAAATTGGAAGAAACCACCGGCTACCGGGTAGATTTGGTGGAAGAGCACATGCTAAAACCTTTTGCCCGCGCTACCGTTGAACACGACAAAAAACTGATATATGAGAGAAAAACCACGTGATACGGAACGCTTGCATCACATCCGGACGGCTATCAACGACATTTTGGAATTTGTAGGCGACAACTCCTTCGAGGAATTTCAAATGAATAAAATGCTGAAACATGCCGTATATCGTAATCTTACCATTATAGGCGAAGCCGCCAACCTGCTGACAAAAGAATACAGGGATGCACATCCCGCCATTGAATAGGTAAAAATTATAAGTATGCGCCATGTGCTTGTTCACGGCTATTATGACGCTGACGACAATATTGTTTGGCGCACCGTAATGGTCGATTTACCCGTGTTGCGTAAATCTATCGAATCATTACTATTATTATAATCCCTCATTAGGGCAAGTCCGTCCGGTCAAATAAAAATCGTAAATAAAATAGTATATTTGCAGGAGAAATCTTATCATTGTTTCAACCCCGTTAAAAAGTGCATTCATGGACGCTGCCGAAAATATACTTATTGAGGAATACATCCTGCCCACTTACCATGTGGATTTTGACCGGAAAATAACCGCGCCAAGCCTCTTGTTATTGTTGCAGGAAGCCGCATGGAAACATGCCAATCAACATGGGTTTGGGTATAGCCATTTACAGGAGAAAGGCCTGTTTTGGGTGTTGGCGAAAGTTAAACTGGTTATGTACCGCTATCCGCACTGGCGGGACACGTTGCGCATCGAAACATGGGGGAAATTGCCGGAACTGCTCACGGCATTCCGCGACTTCGAAGGATTCGACCAGCAGGGGGAGAAACTTTTTGCCGCTACTTCGGCATGGCATATTTTAAGTATTTCCGGCAACCGCCCGCAGTCTATGGAATTTTTCAAAAATACATTTCCCATTGCCGAAGGGAGACAGGCTATCGAAGAAAAACCCGCTAAAATCCCTGCCGCCAGAAACCCGCAACAAACCTCGCCTGCGGCCGTGCTCCCCAGCGACATTGACATGAACCTGCATGTGAACAATACGCGTTATGTGCAGTGGATATTAGACCGCTTTGATTTCGGATTTTTGCAACAATACCAATTGAAAGAAATGGAAGTAAATTTCTTGTCGCAGGCAAAAATGGGCGACCGCTATATCATTACTACCGGAACGTCGTCCGGCGGCGAATTTATTTCATCGGTACTGCGCGAGGACGACCACAAGGAGCTGGCGAGGGTACGCACGCTGTGGGAGAAAAAAACGGATGAAGTGTAAACAGGCGAGAGGTTACGGATTCTACGTTTTACGTCTTACCTTTATGTATCAAACTTATCATTTGCATGGCAAGGTCGGTGAAAAGTATTTTGGCGTTGCCGTTTTGCGCAAGGTGCGCAATAGCCGTATTAAGGGCGTTGTAAATACCTTCCATGTTGCGCTCGTTCACATACGGTGAGAATTTTTTTGCAAAAGTTTCTTCTTCCCCCAACAAATAAACCACGTCACCGGCCTGCCGGTTGAGCATGAAGCTTTCTCGTATTAACCGCTCGGTGTATATCAGGAAAGATTTTTGCTGTTCACGACCCCACAGTGCAGCCTCCTCCGCCCAGTGCATCAAAGCCAGCCCATCCACAGCATAAGCCAGGCGCATCAGCGTAGTGAAGCGGTCGAAATGTTCATCGGCTTCCTGTTCGCTCTGTACAAGGCGCAACGCTTCACTATAGCTGCCGGCGGCGGCGCGCGCCAGTTTGCTGGCATGCGCTTCCGGCAAAGCGCATTGTTCCTGTAATTTTTTCGCCAGGATTTCTTCTTCTATCGGCGGCACGCGCACCGGCTGTGTCCGCGACCGGATGGTAGCGATGATGCGCGTAATATCTTCGCTCACTAAAAAGAATAATGTCTTGTCGGGCGGCTCTTCTATAAGTTTCAGCAGGCGGTTGGCCGCTTGCTGGTTCATGCGTTCGGGCAGCCAAATAATCATTATTTTGTATTCGGCTTCAAACGGCTTGTAGTTTAATTTTTCAATAATTTGCGAGGCTTCCTGTACGCTGATGTTGCCCTGTTTGTTTTCTATCCCGAGCGTTTTGTACCATTCCTGTTCCGTGAGGTACGGGTTCGCGGACAAGGCTTCGCGCCACTGCGCTAAAAAATGTTCGGTTACCGGCTTTTTGTCGGCCGTGATTTCTTTGGTGCTGTTCACTGGCGCAACAAAATGCAAATCGGGATGAATCAGCTTTTGCATTTTATTACATGCCGGGCACACGCCGCAAGCATCCCCTTCCGTGCGGTCGGGGCAATGGATGTATTGCGCCAGCGCCAATGCCAGCGCCAATGCGCCGCAACCTTCGCCGCCCCAGAAAAGCTGCGCATGCGCCATACGGCCTTCCCGTGCGGCTTGCATCAATTGGCGCTTTAACTCGGTTTGTCCTATAACGGATTGAAATGTCATGGCAGGTAAGAACGCAGCGGCGGCAAGTAATTAAAAATTCTCTGCCAGTAGTTCGTAATGCGCCATCGGATGCGCGCAGAGCGGACATTTCTCCGGCGCGCCCGGACCTTCGTGCACATAACCGCACTCGCGGCAATGCCACTTTTGGGTTTCAGGGCGTTTGAAAACCTGTTCCGTTTCCACGTTTCTCAACAGTTTGCGGTAACGTTCTTCATGGCGTTTTTCTACGGTGCCTATCAATTTGAATTTGGCCGCTACATTCGGGAATCCTTCTTCCTGCGCCACTTTGGCAAATTCGCTGTAGAGTTCCGCCCATTCTTCGTATTCGCCTTCGGCGGCAGCCAGGAGGTTTTCGGCGGTAGTGCCTACTTTTCCGGCGGGATAAGTGGCGGTAATTTCCACTGCGCCTCCTTCCAGGAGCCGGAAAAATTCGGTCGCATGGCGTTTTTCTTCATTCGCCGTTTCTTCAAACAAGGCGGCTATTTGTTCATATCCGTCTTTCTTTGCCTGCTTGGCAAATAGTTGGTAGCGCATGCGCGCCTGCGATTCACCGGCAAATGATTTGAGTAAATTTTGTTCGGTGCGCGTTCCTTTGATTGTTTTTTCCATAAATAAAATATTTAAAAGTTTACGTTTTGTTTAATTCATCACCCGATAAAGGCTGTTGTCTTTTACCACCCGATATTGTTGTAACCGGTATTTCCCGTTTTTTTCATACGCGCCGGGCAGTTGAAGGGCATATTCCGCGCCGCATTTAGGGCAGTGCGCCGTAAACCGGTCTTCCGATAAAGTCAGCGCGGAAGTTTCTTCCTTTACGTTCCGTATGCAAGTAGCGTCGTAGGCGCGGAAATCGCTTTCCGATAACCGGACTAAAAGTATTCCGTGCTTGTTGTATCCTTCTTCCCGCTCCTTTACTTTTATGGCATTCGGATACATATCCCGCAACTGCGTGTAGGGCGGAAAAGATAAATCGAAACGGAAATCCACAGACACATCCGGCAAAAAAGTTTCGTACTCTTCTTCGCTGCAAGTAACGCTACTAACCATACTGATTAAAAGGAAAAATATTTTTCGTATCTTTGCCAAGTGTATGAAGTTTTTTGCAAAGATAACAATTTTTCTTGTTTTATTTTCAGGATGCGCTTCTTCCCGCCCGCGCGTGGGGAAGTCGCCAGCGGAAATTCGCAAAATAAATAACCGGCGGGAATTGCAGTCAAGCCAACAGGCGCGCCGGCAAAGGGCTGCTGACGCAAAAGCGGCCGCAGAAGCGGAACAAAAAAAATTAACCCAAGCCATGCCGGAAGTAGCAAAACAAAAGAAAGAGGAAGAAAAAAGAGCGGCGCGGGCGCAAAAGGAAGGGAAAAAACGGCACCTGAAGTGGCAAAGCAAAGAAACAAAAAAGCGCATGAAACAAAGTAAAAAAGAAGCCGGAAAAAACAACAAGTGAAGTAAGATGTAGGATGTGTGAATTGGCTGGCGCCGGAACCCTTCACTCCTCACCTATCACCCATCACATTTCACGAAATAAAAAATTATGGAATCGCTCGTACCTATTATTATTGCCATTGCTTTTCTTGTTTTGCAGGCGATAGCTGCCGGCAACAAGAAAAAAGAAGCCGCACGGCGGCAAATGCAAAGACAGGAACGACCGCCGGGCTACGCTCCGCGCCCTGTTGCGCTGCCGCAGAGAAGTCCGTTTGAACAGTTGCTGGAAACCATGAGGGAACAAGGCGCTATCGGCGAGGTAGAGGAGGAAGAAATAGTAGAAACCGTTGCCGGAACGCCGGAAGAAACGGAAAAAATACTTTACCCGGCCTACCGGAAAACGGCGTTGGAAGAAACGCCCCTACCGGCGGCAAGTAGCGCAGCTGTTACACCAAAGGCGGCTGCCATACCGATGAACGAAGAAGAAGAAAATGCGTTTGCCGAACCTCAAAAAGAAAAACACTGGTTTTTCTCCGAGCCTTTCGACGCCGGGAAGGCCATTGTCTACAGCGAAATCATCCGCCCTAAATGGAAGGAAGATTAGTTTTTTTAATCGTGAGTTTTTAGTCGAAAATCGTGAGTAGTTCTCCGCAACAGTCATTTCTTTCATCCCCTATCCAAAAATCGTGTCCCGCCCACCCATATAGGGTTTAGACAAATCATTTATTCATAACTTTTTTTATTTAGATAGCTCGCTACAAGAATCAGGTAGCTCACATAAATGAACGGTCGTTGAAAATAACCGGACTTAAGCGAACTCCTTACATATATTAAAGCAAAAAACGGATGCCGGCAGACAGAAATGGGTTTCCGCATAACCGCGAAGCATTTTATGTGCAAGCTACCCGAACATACGCCTACCTTTCCGACCTACCGGAACACAACTGCATGAATTCCGGCTAACATTTGATACATTTTTACAAAATAAATTTGCACAATCTAAAAATAGGTGTTATCTTTGCAACGTTGAAATGAGATAATATGACGAGAAAGGGGACACAAAGTCCCCTTCTTCTTTACAAAAAAAATGATTACGACACAAGACATACAGCCTGCTATAGACCGCTTCATCACCGGCACGGATATTTTTTTGGTGTCGCTGAAAGTAAGCGCCGACAATGTTATCGAGGTGTCTATTGACAGCCCGCAGGGCGTAACGTTAGACCAGTGCGCCGCATTGAGCGATGCCATTCATGCGGCTTTCGACCGCGAAAAGGAAGATTTTGAATTGACCGTTTCGTCGGCGGGGTTAGACCAGCCGTTGCGCGTGCTGTCGCAATACCTGAAATACATAGGCAAGGAAGTGGAAATAGTATTAAAATCCGGGAAGAAACTAACGGTTACCCTATCCGAAGCTACGCCGGAAGCCATTAGCGTGCAATATGAAATATTACAAAAAGTAGAAGGAAAAAAACGGAAACAACCGGTAACCCTTGCCGCTACTTATTTATTAACGGAAATTAAATCAACAAAACCAATCATAAAATGGAAGGACTAAACCTGATTTTTTCGGAATTTAAAGAATTAAAAAACATTGACCGCCCCACGTTGATGAGCGTTCTCGAAGATGTTTTTCGTGGATTATTAAGCAGAATGTATGGCGATACCAGTAATTTCGACATCATCATCAACATTGACAAAGGCGATTTTGAAATTTGGCGTAACCGCGTAGTCGTAGAAACGGTAACCGACCCGGCTACGCAAATTTCACTGGCTGATGCTAAAAAAATCGATAGTTCCTATGAGCCGGATGAAGATGTGATGGAAGAAGTCAAGCTCGAAAGCTTTGGCCGGCGCGGCATTCTGGCGTTGCGCCAAAATCTGGCAGGTCGTATCCTCGACATCGAAAAAGCCAATTTGTACAATAAATATAAAGAACGCGTCGGTGAAATTATTGTCGGCGAAGTATACCAGGTGTGGAAAAAAGAAGTGATGGTGCTCGACGACGACGGCAATGAACTGCTGTTGCCGAAAAGCGAACAAATACCTTCCGACTTTTTCCGCAAGGGCGACAACGTTCGCGCAGTGGTAGCGAAAGTGGAAATGCGCAACAACAATCCGACGATTGTGCTCTCGCGCACGTCCACGCTCTTTTTGGAACGCCTGTTTGAACAGGAAGTGCCGGAAATTTTCGACGGATTGATTACTATCAAAAAAATCGTGCGTATCCCCGGCGAACGCGCCAAAGTAGCGGTGGAATCGTACGACGACCGCGTAGACCCTGTGGGCGCGTGCGTGGGCGTGAAGGGCGCGCGTATTCATGGCATCGTGCGCGAATTGCGCAACGAAAATATCGACATTATCAATTGGACAAGCAATCTCCAATTGTTGGTGCAACGCGCATTGAGCCCGGCGAAAGTTTCGTCTATCAAAATTAACGAAGAAACCAAGCGTATCGGCGTTTACCTGAAACCGACGGAAGTGTCGATGGCTATTGGTAAAAACGGCTTGAATATCCGCCTTGCCGGGCAACTGGTCGGCTATGAACTGGACGTTTTCCGCGATACGGAAGAAGAAGAGGAAGATGTCCGCCTGGATGAATTTAACGACGAAATCGAACAATGGATAATTGATGCGCTGAAAAATATCGGTTGCGATACGGCAAAAAGCGTGTTGGCTATTCCCGCTACAGAGCTTATGCAGCGCGCCGACCTGGAAGAAGAAACGGTTACAGACGTGTTGGAAATATTAAGAAAAGAATTTGAAGAAGAAGCGTCGGAAACGCCGGAAGCGCCCGCCGCGACGGAAAAACAGGCAACACCGAAAAAACAGGCGGCGCCCCCAACGCAAAAAGAGCCGGAAACGCCCGCCGAAACCGCTACTCCTGCAACGTCGGAAACGCCGCAAGAATAAACGAAACACCGTAACCACACAGCATCGCAACGACAAAGACAGTTTTTGCACAAATACATTAAAAGATAACTAACGGAGGCTGCAATGGCTGAAACAATAAGAATAAGTAAAGTAGTTAAGGAATTCAATATAGGTATCGCTACCTTGACGGATTTTCTCAGGAAGAAGGGATTTGAGGTAGAGGTTTCTCCCAACAGCAAAATCTCGCAGGAGGCCTATGATTTGGCGCAAAAAGAATTTGTAAAGGAAATCAGCATTAAGGAAGAATCGAAAAAAGTAATCCTTAAATTCAAAGAACTGGAAACAATTTCTATTGACGATGTAAAAGATAAAAAAGAAGAAAAAGCCGAAGAAGAAGAAATCTTAATTAAAACCACGCAAGTAGAGCCGCCGCCGAGAATAAGGGAAGAAAAGAAAAAAGAACCGGTGAAAGAAATGCCGGAAAAGCCGGAAGAAAAAGAAGAAAAAGCGGAAGAGCCGGCAGTGAAAAAGCCGGCGGCCAAGAAAAAAAGGTCATTGATAAATATCGATGAGGAATTAGAGCAAATACTTGCCGAAACATCAAAAGAAAAAACAAAAGAAAAGCCGAAGGAAAAAGTTGTAGAAACGCCCGCTGCACAAGAGAAAGAAACGATTAAGGTTACGGTGAAAGGAAAAATAAATTTAGAAGAACTCAATACGAAGACGCGCCCCGACAGGAAAAGTCATAAAACAGCAGCCAAAACTAAAAAAGAAGAACCGGAAAAAGCAAAAGAGCCGGAAAAAATAGCCGCCAGCGGGGAGCCGGCGGCACAGGAACCGACGCCGGCAGTAGAAAAAAATGTGGAGAAACCGGTAGAAAAACCGGCGGAAATAGAACACATCGCTACACGCGTCGAAAAACTGACTGGCCCGAAAATTATTAACGACGGGCAAAAAATAGACTTGTCGGTTTATGAGCCGAAGAAGAAAGAGGCATCGAAAGAACGGCGCGGAAAACGCGAACGTATAAAGAAAGATAAAATTGACGTATCCCGCGTCGGTAAGGCTGATAAAGATAAAAAAGAAGGGCGCAAAAAAACCGCCAAACCCCTTCGCCCCGAAGTGGACGAAGATGCGGTACAACGCCAGATAAAGGAAACTTATGCGCGCATGGTCGAAGGAAAAGGAAAAACAAAAAGTTCCAAATACCGCCGGGAAAAACGCGAAGGCGTCAACCGCCGCATAAGCGAAGAACAGGAAATGCAGGAAATGCAAAGCACCGTTCTCAAAATTACCGAATTTGTTACCGTCAGCGAACTGGCCAACATGATGAACGTGCCCGTTACCAAAGTTATCGAAGCATGCATGAATCTTGGGTTAATGGTATCTATCAACCAGCGGTTGGATGCGTCGGTGCTGGAAGTTGTGGCGGAAGCGTTCGGCTTTACGGTGGACTTCGTATCGGTAGATATCCAGGATGCCGTGAAACCGGAAGAAGACACGCCCGAAGACCTGTTGCCGCGCCCGCCGATTGTTACGGTCATGGGGCACGTAGACCACGGTAAAACATCGCTGCTCGACTATATTCGCAAAACAAACGTTATTGCAGGCGAAGCGGGCGGCATTACACAACACATCGGCGCCTATAATGTGAAACTGCAAGACGGCCGCCATATCACATTCCTTGATACGCCCGGACACGAAGCGTTCACCGCTATGCGTGCGCGCGGGGCAAAAATAACCGACCTGGCCATTATCATCATCGCCGCCGACGATGCGGTGATGCCGCAAACAATAGAAGCGATTAACCATGCTGTAGCGGCAGGCGTTCCCATGATTTTTGCGATCAATAAAGTTGATAAACCCGGCGCCAATACTGCAAAAATTATCGAACAGTTGGCGAACATGAATTACCTGGTCGAAGACTGGGGCGGCAAATACCAATGCCAGGAAATTTCGGCCAAGCAAGGGCTGAATGTAGATAAACTATTGGATAAAATTTTACTTGAAGCCGATTTGCTTGAGCTGAAAGCCAACCCCAACAAACGCGCCAACGGTACGGTGATTGAATCCACGCTTGATAAGGGGCGCGGCTACGTGGCTACCATTTTGGTACAAGGCGGCACCTTGCATGTCGGCGATTTGCTGTTGAGCGGCACTTATTACGGCCGCGTGAAAGCGATGAACAACGAACGCGGGCAAAAAGTAGAATCCGCCGGCCCCGCTACGCCCGTAACGGTTTTGGGATTGAACGGCGCGCCTACGGCCGGCGAAACATTTAACGTAATGGCCGACGAACGGGAAACAAAAGAAATCGCCAACAAGCGCGAACAGTTGCTGCGCATGCAGGAACTGCGTTCGACCAAACACATTACCCTCGAAGAAATCGGGCGGCGCATAGCTATCGGGAACTTCCGGGAATTAAACGTTATTGTGAAAGGCGATGTGGACGGCTCTATCGAAGCGCTTTCCGACTCGTTGATAAAACTCTCTAACGAAGAAATACACGTAAATGTCATTCACAAGGCGGTAGGCGCAATCTCGGAATCCGACGTCCTGCTGGCGGCTGCGTCGAATGCGATTATCATCGGCTTTCAGGTACGCCCGTCGGCGAGCGCCCGCAAACTGGCGGAACAGGAAGAAATCGAAATCCGCCTCTACTCGGTCATCTACGATGCGATCAATGAAGTGCGCGACGGTATCGAGGGGATGTTGGCGCCGGAACAAAAAGAAGAAATTACCGCCACAGTGGAAGTGCGCGAAGTATTCAAAATCTCCCGCGTGGGAACGGTAGCCGGCTGTATGGTGAAAGAAGGGAAAATTACCCGCCATTCGAAAATCCGCATTATCCGCGACGGCATTGTGGTATATACCGGCTTGCTCGGCTCGCTGAAACGCTTCAAAGACGACGTCAAAGAAGTATCGACCGGCTATGATTGCGGATTAAATATCGAAAACTTCAATGACATAAAAACCGGCGACGTCATAGAAGCCTACGACATTGTAGAAATCAAACGTAAATTGTAAACGGGGAACTGTAAACGAAGAACGGCGGCCGCATCAAAATTGATAACTTTTGGTGCGGTTGCTTATTTATACTCATCCCACCGTTTAACAGGGATGTCGTCTCCGTTGAGTTCGCAGAAGGCGTTGATGAATGCGGCGGCGAGGCGGGCGTTGGTAATGAGGGGAACATTGAAGTCAATGGCGGCGCGGCGTACCTGGTAGCCTTTGGTCAGTTCGCGCGGCGAGAGGTTTTTGGGGATGTTCACTACAAAGTCGATGGTTTTGTTGCGCAGCAGTTCTATGGCCTGTGGCTGCCCTTCTTCGTCAGGCCAGTGCGCCAGGTGGGTGGGGATGCCATTTTCTTCGAGGTATTTTTGCGTGCCGGTGGTGGCGTATAAAGTATAGCCTTTCTGGTGCAGCAATTTCACGCTTTCCAGCATGGACGCCTTTTGCCGCGCGTCGCCGGTGGAAAGCAGGATGGCCGATTGGGGGATTTTATAGCCCACCGACAGCATGGCCGTGAGCACCGCTTCGGGGCTGTCGTCGCCGAGGCAGCCGACTTCGCCGGTAGACGCCATGTCCACGCCCAGCACAGGGTCGGCTTTTTGCAGGCGGGTGAACGAAAACTGCGACGCCTTGATGCCTACATAATCGAGGTCGAAGGCGTTTTTGCGCGGCTTGTCCACCGGCAAGCCCAGCATGATTTTTGTGGCGATGTCGATGAAATTTATTTTTAACACTTTTGATACAAACGGAAAACTCCGCGACGCCCGCAGGTTGCATTCGATTACTTTAATGTCGTTCTCCTTCGCGAGGAACTGGATATTGAACGGCCCCGAAATCTGTAATTCCTGCGCAATCTGCCGCGCAATTTTTTTGATGCGGCGCGCCGTTTCCACATACAGTTTTTGCGGGGGGAATTGAATGGTCGCATCGCCCGAATGAACGCCGGCAAATTCAATGTGTTCGGAGATAGCGTAGGCAATCACCTCGCCCTTGTCGGCTACGGCGTCCAGCTCTATTTCCTTTGCGTTTTCGATGAAAGCGCTTACCACCACCGGGTGCTTTTTGGATACGTTGGCCGCCAGTTTCAAAAACTGTTCCAGTTCCGTTTTGTTCGAGCAGACGTTCATTGCCGCGCCCGACAATACATAGGAAGGGCGCACCAGCACCGGAAACCCGACTTCTTCTACAAACGTTTCAATTTCCCGCATGCTGCTCAGTTCTTTCCATCGTGGCTGGTCGACGCCCAGACGGTCGAGCATGGAAGAGAATTTGTGGCGGTCTTCGGCGTTGTCAATGCTTTTTGCCGAAGTGCCCAGAATGGGAACGCCGGCCGCCGCCAGCCGCAATGCCAGGTTATTCGGTATCTGCCCGCCTACGGAGACAACGACGCCCTCTAGAAGGGAGTTGGCAGTCGGCGGTTGGCAGTCGGCAGTCGGCTGCGCATTATTCTCCGTTAGCCCTTCCCCGTTCTCCGTTCTCTGTTCTCCGTTCTCCGTTCTCCGTTCTCCATTCTCCATTTCCACGATGTCCATCACGCGCTCATACGTCAGTTCGTCGAAGTAGAGGCGGTCGCACATGTCGTAGTCGGTGCTTACGGTTTCGGGGTTGTAGTTAATCATCACGCCGCGCCGCCCTTCCCTGCGGATGGTCTGCAAGGCGTTCACGCTGCACCAGTCGAACTCCACCGAACTGCCGATGCGGTAAGCGCCCGAGCCCAGCACTATCACGGAACGCTTGTCGCCCGTATACTGCACGTCGTTGGCCGTGCCGTTATATGTTAAGTACAAATAATTGGTCTGCGCCGGATACTCTGCCGCCAGCGTGTCTATTTGCTTCACGGCCGGCACAATATTTTTTTCCTTGCGCAGCGCGCGGATGGCGTTCACCACGCTATCCGTATCTTCCGCGTCTTTCAGCGCCAGCCGCGCAATCTGGAAATCGGAAAAACCCTGTTGCTTCGCCCGCCGCAGGAGCTCTTCCGGCAAAGCATCCAATGCCGTAACCTTTTCCAGTTCGGCCGCCGTGTCGATAATTCGTTTCAGTTTATACAAAAACCACCGGTCGATTTTTGTCAGCGAGTGGATTTGGTCAATGGTATATCCCTTTCGAAACGCCTTTGAAATAACGAAAATCCGGTTGTCAGTGGGCTCGCGCAACGATTTGTCGATGTCGTCCACCTGTATTTCCTTGTTGGCCACAAAGCCGTGCGCGCCCTGCCCAATCATGCGCAGCCCCTTTTGGATAGCTTCCTCGAACGAACGCCCGATTGCCATCACCTCGCCCACGCTTTTCATGCTGCTGCCTATTTCGCGCGACACGCCATGAAATTTTGACAAATCCCAGCGCGGGATTTTGCACACAATATAATCCAGCGCCGGCTCGAACAACGCCGTCGTCGATTTGGTTACCGTATTTTTCAAGTCAAACAGCCCGTAACCCAACGCCAGCTTCGCCGCCACAAACGCCAACGGATAGCCGGTCGCCTTTGACGCCAGCGCCGACGAACGGCTCAGCCGCGCATTCACTTCTATCACCGCGTAGTCTTCCGAATGAGGGTCTAAAGCATACTGTACATTACATTCGCCCACAATCCCGATGTGGCGGATGATGCGGATAGACAGTTCGCGCAGCTTCTGGTACTCGCTGTTATTAAGCGTCTGCGAAGGCGCGACGACAATGCTTTCGCCGGTGTGAATGCCCAGCGGGTCGAAGTTTTCCATGTTGCACACCGTAATGCAATTGTCATAGCGGTCGCGCACCACTTCGTATTCTATCTCTTTCCACCCTTTCAGCGATTTCTCTACAAGGATTTGCGGCGAATACGAAAAGGCTTTTTCCGCCAGTTTTTTCAATTCTTCTTCGTTGTCGCAAAAACCGCTGCCCAGCCCGCCCAGCGCGTATGCCGCGCGGATAATCACCGGATAGCCCAATGATTTTGCGGCTTCCTGCGCATCCTTTAAATTTTCCACCGCCACGCTCCGGATGGTTTTTACGTTTATTTCGTCTAATTTTTTGACGAACAACTCGCGGTCTTCCGTGTCAATAATGGCCTGTACCGGCGTTCCCAGCACCTGTACATTATATTTTTCCAACACGCCCGACCGGTACAGCTGCACGCCGCAGTTCAACGCCGTTTGCCCGCCGAAGGCAAGCAGGATGCCGTCGGGACGCTCTTTGCGGATAAGTTTTTCCACAAAAAAAGGCGTTACGGGCAAAAAATAAATCTTGTCGGCAACGCCTTCCGAAGTCTGCACAGTGGCGATATTCGGATTGATGAGGATAGTTTCGATACCCTCCTCCCGCAGGGCTTTCAGCGCTTGCGAGCCGGAGTAGTCAAACTCGCCTGCCTCGCCGATTTTCAATGCGCCGGAACCCAGCAGCAATACTTTTTTAATGGAATGATTTGGCATGAAAAGGATACGGTTTATTTTGTGCAAAAGTACGAAAAAATACGGTCAACGGCAAACGGTCAACGGGGAACGGTGAAGAGTGAAGGGTGAAGAGTGAAGGGTCAACGGCTGCAGGGACGCACGGCCGTGCGTCCCTGCCCTGTCCTGCGATACAATATTTAGAAGCTGTTTTTTGTCTCTATGTTGTTATATTATGCCGGCTAAATTTACAACTGGCGGAAGCAGCGGACGACCGCATAGTTGGTCCCGCACTCACCGGTATCATAACTCACATATGAGCAATTATAAGTAGATCCCGTTATTCCAAGTCTGAAACCATCTTCTCTGCCGGCATCATTTGTATACCAGTTTTCTTCATATGAGGTAACGCGATCACCATTCACAACGCCATAGATTGACGCATACCCATATCCGTCGCTTGCTGTACAACGTGTTTGCTTTAATGAGATCAAATTTACCACAGCGTTTGCAGCCGAACCTAAAGACGTTACTAACGTACTGTAAGTAGCTCTAACAGGCAACAACCATCCGGGCGGGCATATACCCTGTACATTTCCGGAAGAACCACTCGAACCGCCGGCATAAGAAGCATACACCTGCGCACAGGTATAAGCCCTGCCGCATTCATCCTCCGTACAACCGCTAATAGCAGCGCCAACACTTGCATATTTTACATTCTGCGCCAACCACCACTTATTGTCGGGCATCTTAACAATCCGGTAAAATTTGCTATCCCGCGTGTCTTTTATCCACGCTTCCCAATTCTGCGCACCGCTGGTGCGTTGCTGGCAAAGATGCGTAGCGTCCATGTATAAATCGCTTCCTGTATAAGGGCAATAAAGGCTGCCTATTCCGGGACAACCGGTGGCATCCGTAAAGGTAGTTGGTGCCGTTGCGGTTAAACTTGACTTGATTATTGTGTTCGTAGTTATCGTCTGTGCAGGGCTACTCACTATAAAACCAGCTGTCCCTTTGAAGGTATAAGTTCCCTTATCCAGCGTTACATTCGGCGGATAGTCGCTGCCGTAGGCGCACCAGTTGAATTTTCCGGTGGCGTTACTTAACGTGGCGGTAACGGTCGCGCCATTGGTGGTTACATAAAAGCCGCGCCCGTTTAGCGAAGCCGGGTCAATGCCGCCGGCAGTAGCGGTAGCCCCGCTAATAACGGCTTTTTCAAATGTGCCCGGAGAAGCCCCCGCCACCGGGCAGAAATCTACCCACACCCACACATGATTGTTATAGGGCGTACCTGTCCATGACACGCTGAACGTTACTTTTTGGTTCATGTAATCCGTTCTTATCGGCGCAATAGTTACTGTTGCGCTTGCCGCCATGCTTGCGAACATTGCGAAAAAGAAAAGTTTTGTTTTCATAATTTTTTATTTTTAGTTGTTATTATTTTGTAGCATCAGGATTGTTTTCAAACACAAACTTTTTTTATAAAACAACCCTCCGCTACGAATTTTTATTCACTGCCATTTTTATTCTTTAATCCTTTATTAGTTTACAAAAATAAAACGAGGACTATCATTATTTGCTAAAAGGTCCTCGAATACCTGTGATGAAAATAAATATAGCCCACGTTTACTGTGGTCAACTCCTTTATTCTTTCATCACAAAAAACTTTCGAGGTTCTTTAGCATGAATAAAAGTTGATTATTTCAATGAACTTAATGACGCAAATATATTACTTTATTTTTTAATTCCAAATATTTTTGCTAAAATTTTTCCCCTTAACTCCTACCTCCTCCCTCCTACTTCAAAAAAATTCCTACCTTTGTAGCGCTTAAAAAACAAGGGGGGGAATGGGCATTGAATTATCCTGCTGGCATAGAACAGAAAATCGCCTTTGACCACATCCGCGCGTGGGCAGCGTGCTATTGCGCCACAGCGGCGGGAAAACAAAAGATATACGAAGCGGCGTTTTCAACGTCGTTCGATGAAGTGCAGCGGCAGCTGTCGCTCGCCGATGAAATGCGCGCCTGCCTGCTAATGGAAAATAACTTCCCGAACGACGGCTACGTGGACGCCTCGCAATGCTTGAAAAAACTGCGCATACAGGGGCTGTACCTCGACGTGGCGGAACTGTTCGGCTTGAAACAGGCGCTGGATACCGTCCATGCGATTTTGCAATTTTTCAGAAAAACGAAGGAGGGGCAATACCCGGCGCTGAAACTGCTGGTAGCGCCGGTAACTCTTTACCCGGCGGTGATGCAGCGGATAGACGCGATTATCACGAAACACGGCGCCGTCCGGGACGACGCCTCGCCGGAGCTGTTGCGCATACGCCGGGCGGCGGCCGAGAAGCAGGCGCAGGTGGCGCGCCGGATGCAGCATATATTAAAGCATGCACAGGCGGAAGGCTTTGCGTCGGGGGATGCCGCCATTTCCATCCGCGACGGGCGCGCGGTGATACCGCTGCCGGCCGGCAATAAAAGGAAAATAAAAGGGCTGGTGTACGATGAGTCCGCCACCGGAAAAACAGTCTTCGTGGAGCCGCTGGAAACGGTCGAACTGAATAATGAAATCAAGGAGCTCGGCTATGCCGAACAGCGGGAAATAATAAAAATCCTGCAAGCCTTTGCCGCCTTTTTGCAGCCTTACCTGGAAGAGGTAACGGCGGCAACAGACCTGGTGGGGGAAATGGATTTTATCCGCGCCAAAGCGCAGTGGGCTATTGAAGCCGGCGCCGTGAAACCGATAGTATGCCCTGCGCCGCAAATCAACCTGCAAAAGGCGCGCCACCCGTTGCTCGAAAAGGCGCTGAAAAAGGAAGGGAAAACCATTGTGCCGCTGGATTTGCAGTTGCATCGCGACAAGCATATCCTGCTTGTTTCCGGCCCCAATGCCGGAGGGAAATCGGTATGCCTGAAAACGGTTGGGCTCCTGCAATACCTTTTGCAGTGCGGTTTTCTGGTTACCGCTTCGGAAAATTCCGAAATGGGTTTGTTCGGCTGCCTGTTTATCGACATCGGCGACGAACAGTCCATCGAAAACGATTTGAGCACCTACAGCTCGCGGTTGTTGAACATGAAATATTTTGTGCAGCATGCCGCCCCCGACACGCTGGTGCTTATCGATGAATTCGGCAGCGGCACGGAGCCGGCGGCCGGCGGCGCCATTGCCGAAGCCGTGCTTGACTGCTTGGTGAAACGGCAGGCCTTTGGGGTGATGACAACGCATTATACCAACCTGAAATATTACGCCGCCGCTACGGAAGGCATTGTGAACGGCGCAATGCAGTTCGACGTGCAGCAAATCCTGCCCTTGTTCTGCCTCGAAACCGGCGTGCCGAGCAGTTCGTTTGCCTTTGAACTGGCGCGCAAAACAGGGCTTCCCGAAGCGATTGTAAAAACGGCCGAAGAAAAAGCAGGCAGCCGGTATGTGAATATCGAGAAAAACCTGCGCAACATAGCCCGCGACAAACGCTACTGGGAAGAGAAACGGCAACGCATCCGGCAAACCGGCAAACAGCTCGACGACGTTACGGCGCGCTATCAAAACGAGCTGTCCGAACTGCAAAAAATCCGCAAGCAAATAATCCAGGAAGCCAAAGACGAAGCCGCCCGCCTCCTCGCCGAAGCCAACAGGCGCATTGAGCGGACGATTCTTGAAATCAAGGAAGCGCAAGCCGAAAAGGAACGTACCAAATCGGTGCGCCGCGAAATGGAAACGTTCAAGCAGCAACTGCAAACAGTCATTCCGACGGATGCCGACGCAAAAATCGCCCGCAAGATAGAACAGTTGCGCCAGCGGCAGGAACGCCGCGAACAGCGCAAGGCGGAGAAACCGGCTGCCGGAACCGCAGAGAAGGCGCCGGAAGAAAAGCCATTGCAGGCAGGCGACAAAGTCCGCCTCAAAGGGCAGGACGCCGCCGGCGAAGTGGTAAAAATCAACACCGGAATTGTTACGGTGGGCATTGGGAATATGTTCATCAATGTACCGCCCGGACAGGTGGAACGCATATCCGGCAATGAATTTCGCAGTTTGCAGAAAAGCCGCCCGGTTATTTCAACGCCCGCCGGCTATAGCCTGTCGCAACGCAAGCTGAATTTCAAAGCCGCCATTGACGTACGCGGGCAACGCGCCGAAGAAGCGCTGGACAATGTCATTCAGTTTGTCGACGAAGCGCTGATGGTTGGCGCCGGCGAAGTAAAAATCCTGCATGGAAAAGGCAATGGCATTCTCAAAGAAGAAATCCGCAAATTACTGCGCACCGTCGGCGGCGTCTCTTCCATTGCCGACGAGCACCCGGAGAGAGGAGGAGCCGGAATAACGGTGGTGGAATTTTGAATATAGAAAAATATGTAAATAATATTTGCAGATAAAAAATAAAGTAATATATTTGTAGCCTATTTAAGTTCTTTTTTATGGTCAATAAAAGTCGATGATATAAGTCGATTTTTGTGTTCTGTACTTTGAAGTCTGGCATATTTCAAACGCAAAATGAGCAATGTTCAACAAAACGCGGACATTAGTTTATATTTTGCGTAGGTTGCCAGAGCCTCAAAGTACAATAAATTAAAGTCTGCGTTTCGTTTTTGTTTAAATGTACAAAGAATAAAGGAACGAAGATCATTGGCAGCGAATAAAAAATCGTAGCGAGGGGTTGTTTTATAAGATTGGTTTGTGTTTGGAAACAGCCCCAAAGCTGCGAAAAAAGAACATAGACAATAGATAAAGGAAAGTAAGCAATGAATACAAATAGTAGTATACCAAATAGCCTTTTTTCCCCTTCCGACACGTGCGGCAAGGCGTTTGCAGCCCTTCGGAAGGGTTGCCGCACGTGCGGCAAAGCGTTTGCAGCCCTTCGGCAAGGTTGCCGCACGTGCGGCAAAGCGTTTGTAGCCCTTCGGCAAGGTTGCCGCACGTGCGGCAAGGCGTTTGCAGCCCTTCGGCAAGGTTGCCACACGTGCGGCAAGTGTGCCGAAGCCCATACTATCGGATATTAACCAATAAACAACTATAATTATGAAAACATTATCAAAACAAACAAGCCCCCTAACCCCCAAAGAGGGAACGGGGCTTATGCACTCAACAACAAATTCTCCCTTCGGGGGATGTAGGGGGCTTCTTGGTGGATTCAGGGGGCTTCTCACCTTATTATTCTCCCTTTGGGGGATAGGGGACTTGTCTGCCGCTGTAACTATTACGCCGATAAGAACGGATTACACTAACAGCAAAGTAATGTTTAGCGTGTCATGGACAGGTACGCCGTATAATAACCATGTGTGGGTATGGGTAGATTTCTGTCCTGTTTCCGGCGTTTCTCCGGGAACATTTGCCAAAGCTGAAATCAGTGCGGTATCCGTAACTTCGGGCACTTATACGGATTTAAACGGGCGCGGGTTTTTCGTAACCGCCAGCGGCACGACCGTTACCGCTACTTTGAGCAATGCGCCCAACCCGCCGGACAAGTTCAACTGGTGCGCTTATGGCAGCGATTATCCGCCGAATGTTACAGCTAATGGTGGAACATATACTTTGCGCGGTACGCCGCCATTTGCCTTAATAACCGCAAACGGCGCAACGACACAAACAGTGAACGGAACAACCATTGCTACCTCCGCTGTAACTATTACTCCGGTAACCATAACGGATGAAACCGGCTATCCAGGCGATTTCTGTATTTACACCGGCAGCGATTTGTATATTGACGGAACGCATCTTTGCCAACAGCGCACCAGCGGCGCGAAGAATTGGGAAGCGTATATAAAAGACGGTAGGGATAATCAAGTTTATCGCATAACGCAATTTTTAGATGGCAGTTGGTGGATGGCAGAAGATATGAACAATGCCGATAAAAGAGTGGCCATTTGTAGTGGCTATAGTTACTATCGAGGCAGCAATAAGCCGGACTGTCCAGTTGGTTGGCAACTGCCGACCGATGACCAACTGACCAAACGATTCACAGGGTTCGCAGACACGTGGGGTGCTGCCTTGACGGCGTCAAGCACTTGGAGTCTATACTGCAACTGTTGTACCAACAGCGGTAGGTGGGATGGTATAGTAAGCGATTGCGTGAACACGCGCGTCGACCAGGGCACTATCTGGATATGGAATTGGTCATCGTCAAGTAGCGGCGTGGGCTACTGCAACAATACTGCTGGTAATACTGGCCGAGTCCGTTGTTTCCGTCAACTGTAAGTTTTGTAAACCTAATTTATCTTGCAGCCAGCGCCCGCTGAATAGTATCGCATACCACATCAATAGCCACCTGATTATGCCCGCCCTGCGGAATAATAATATCGGCGTAGCGCTTGGTGGGCTCGATGAATTGGAGGTGCATCGGCTTAACGGTTTTGTGGTACCGTTCCAGGACTTTGTCCACCGTGCGCCCGCGCTCCAATATGTCGCGGCTGATAACGCGCCCCAGGCGGTCGTCGGCGTCGGCGTCCACAAAAATTTTTATGTTTAACTGTTTGCGCAATTCCGCATCGCCCAAAATCAAAATGCCCTCCACAATCACTACGTGGCAGGGCTCGACGTGTATGGTTTCTTTGTTGCGCGTGCAGGTGAGGTAGGAATAAGTGGGCTGTTCAATGGCTTTCCCTGCTTTCAGGTCTTTCAGGTGTTGCACCAGCAATTTAAAATCAATGGAGTCGGGGTGGTCGAAATTCAACTCCAGCCGTTCTTCCAAAGGCAGGTGGCTACTGTCTTTGTAGTACGAATCCTGCGGAATGAGGACTACCTCGTCGTTGCGGAACAACGAAATAATTTTGTTTACTACGGTGGTTTTTCCCGAGCCGGTGCCGCCGGCAATTCCAATTATTAACATGTTATAACCCGTTTTTTTCTGCAAAGATGAGAAAAATTATCTACAAATTAAAGCGGATTTTTCTTACCTTTGCACCTTGTGTAAAACAATTAACAGGCCATTTGTATTTTATGAGCGCAGAACAATTTTTAAACAAAGAAGTAGCCAAAGCTATTATGTCATTATACGCGCAACCCGCGCCGGAAGCGGTGTTGCAGCTGCAGGCTACCCGCAGGGAATTTGAAGGCGACTTCACGGCAATGATGTATCCGCTGTTAAAAATCAGTAAAAAATCGCCCGAGCAAACAGGCGAAGAAGTAGGCAGCCAATTGCAGCGACAATGCCCCGAAATCGCTTCCTTCAACGTGGTGAAAGGTTTTTTAAATATTAAACTGTCGGCGGGGTTTTGGCACCGGCAATTTGCGGCTATGGCCGGCGCAGAACGCTATGGAATGCATGCGCCTTCGGGGAAAACGGTGGTGGTAGAATACTCGTCGCCCAACACCAACAAGCCGCTGCACCTGGGGCATATCCGCAATAATTTATTGGGATGGTCGGTAGCGCGGCTGCTGGAAGCCAACGGACACAAGGTAATTAAAGTAAACCTGGTCAACGATCGCGGTATTCATATCTGCAAGTCCATGCTGGCATGGCAAAAATGGGGCAAGGGCGAAACGCCGGAATCGTCCGGCAAGAAAGGCGACCACCTGGTGGGGGAATATTACGTGCTGTTCGACAAAAAATATAAAGAACAACAAGCCGGATTGAAAGCGCAGGGCAAAAGCGACGAGGAAGCCGCTAAACAGGCGCCGGTGATAGCCGAAGCACAGGAGATGCTCCGCCGATGGGAACGGGGCGACGAAGCAACCGTACGCCTGTGGCGCATGATGAACGACTGGGTGTATGCGGGTTTTAACGAAACGTACCAAAAGCTCGGCGTGCATTTTGACCGGATTTATTATGAGTCCGACACGTATTTATCAGGTAAAAAAATAGTGGCCGGAGGCTTGGAAAAGGGCGTGTTTACGCAGCATCCCGACGGCTCGGTGTGGATAGATTTAACGGCCGGCGGATTGGATCAAAAATTAGTATTGCGCGCCGACGGCACGTCGGTTTATATGACGCAGGACCTCGGCACGGCGCAGCAACGTTACGAAGAATACCATTTCGACGAACACCTATACGTGGTGGGCAATGAACAGAATTATCATTTCCGGGCGCTCAAATTGGTATTGGAAAAGTTGGGCTATCCGTGGGCTGCGGCCATTTACCACCTTTCGTACGGCATGGTGGAACTGCCCGAAGGCAAAATGAAATCGCGCGAAGGCACGGTGGTCGACGCCGACGATTTGATAGCGGAAATGATCACCACCGCCCGCGAGACTTCTGTGGAATTGGGCAAACTGGAAGAAATACCGGCAGACGAACAGCAACGCCTGTTTGAAATGACCGGATTGGGCGCACTGAAATACTTTATCCTGAAAGTAGACCCCAAAAAGACCATGCTGTTCGACCCCAAAGAATCTATTGATTTCAACGGCCACACGGGGCCGTTTATCCAGTACACCCATGCCCGCATAAAATCCGTATTGCGCAAAGCGGCGGAACAGGCGCTGCCGGCGGAATTAACCCATGCCGGATGGATGGAAAAAGAAATTTCACTGATAAAAATCCTCCACGCCTTTCCGGCGAAAATCCGCGAGGCGGGCGATGAACATTCGCCGGCGCTGATTGCCAATTATGCTTACGAGCTGGCAAAAGAGTTTAACCAGTACTACCACGACGTTTCCGTGCTGAAAGAGCCCGACGCCGCCGTGAAAAAGCAACGCCTCCTGCTGTTACAACAAGTAGCGGCCGTGCTGAAAACCGCCATGAATATTTTAGGCATCGGCCTGCCGGAAAGAATGTAGAAAAAAACGGCAGGAACTAACGAAATTATAGGCGCCAATAACTGAAATATTGGCGCCTGTAATTGAAATATTGACGCCTGTAACCGAAATATAGGCGCCTATAACGGAATTATCTGAAATTATTTTTACCTTTGCATCCGCAATAAATATAATATAAGCACATCCATGACCACAACCTACCGGCAAAAGCCACATCCCGGCAACCAGCGGCGGGTTGCGCAGAAAAGCAAACCGCAGCCGGTGATACAAGAAACGCCCCTTTCCTCCAAAAAAGGTTTTTATATCCTGTTAGCCCTACTGGGGGGATTGGTATTATTCGTGTTCCACGACTTCCTGCTGCTGAACAAAGTGTTTTTGTATAAAGATATCGGGAGCGATTCTTTGAATGGATGGTATCCTGAATTTTATCATTTTTCCGATTATTTGCATAATTTGGACGGTTTTTCGCGTTGGTCGTTTTATGTAGGAATGGGGCAAAATATCACGGGATTACTTTGGGGCGACCCTTTTACATGGCTCTTATGCTCTGCAAGTCCGGATAATATTGCCTACTTGGTAGGCTTTATAGAAGCCTTGAAATTCCTTACCGCCGGGCTGTTATTTTATTTGTTTTTACGTGAATTGAAATTAGTGCCCTATACGGCCATGATCGGCGCCATGTGTTTTACCTTTAGCGGATTTATGGTATTGGGAAGCTGTTGGTATTTACACACTATAGAAATTTACCAAATCGCTTTTTTGTTTTTTTCTGTGGAAAAATTACTACATAAGCAATGGTATTATTTCCCCTTTGCTATTGCCCTGACAGGGATGGTTTGGCCATTTGATTGGGCTATGTTTTCCCTATTTACGGGCATTTATGTATTGGTACGTTTATATAATCAATATGGATGGAATGTAAAGAAAATGCTGCCTGTATATGGGCAATTAGTAGGGCTGGGCGCATTAGGCGTTGGTATCAGCGCTTTCATCAGTTTCGAAAAAGGCGTAATGATGCTAAACAGCCCCCGTGTAAGCGGCGAAGTATCTTTTTTCTCCCAACTAATGAGCGCGCCTGTTTTTCAAACAGACGGATTATTGGATAACCTTACTAAAATCGGCCGTTTATTTTCTAACGACATGCTGGGAACGGGGAATTATTTTGCCGGCGCGGAGAATTATTTCGAAGCGCCTTCACTTTATATAGGATTGTTCACATTATTGTTGTTCACCCAACTTTTTCCTGCTTTACCGAAACGCAAGAAATGGATATTCGGCATCTTATTTGCATGTGCATTGCTGCCGTTCATCTTTCCTTTTTTCCGCTATGCATTATGGTTGTTTGCCGGAAAATACTACCGCATTTTAGCGTTTTTCTTCGCATTATTCCTCTTAATGTACGCTTCTGTGGCGCTAAATTATATTTGCACTACACGTAAAATAAATTATAAAATTTTATTCTGCACTTTCTTTGGCCTGCTTATTTTGCTTTACAGTCCGAATATGATGGGCGTACCACACCCATACCAGGCAAACTTACCGCTTTTTCAATCCGGGCTACAATCATTTTGTCTGTGGTTTTTGTTGCTATACACATTATTGATTAGCTTGCTGCCTTTGAAAAATACGGTGCGTTATGTAAAACCTGTTTTAATCGGATTAGTATTTATAGAGCTGGCATATATGGCCAATATCACGGTCAATAAACGGGATATCGTATCGTATGGGGAGATGAAAGGCAAAAAAGGTTATAACGACTATTCTATTGAAGCTGTAAACTACCTGCATCAACTTGATTCAACTTTTTACCGGATACAAAAAACGTATGGCTCCAGTTTAGCAATACACAAGAGCCTTAAAGATCCCATGACACAACGATTTTATGGGACTACCGCTTATATGAATTTCAATCAGCTGAATTATGTGCAGTTTTTATCGGCATTGCAAATTATTCCGCCGAACGATGAATATGCCACCCGGTGGCTGGAAGGATTGACGATAGACCGCCCGCTGTTGCAGGTTTTCGGCAATGTGCATTACAACCTGTCGAAACAGCCGCTTCCGCCACAGGCGCTGTTGTTAAACGATTCTATCAATAAAATCGGGGATGTGTATATTTATAAAAACAAATTCACATTGCCTTTCGGCTATACTTATTCGCACTACCTGCCGCGCAGCGCTTTTGACAGTTTATCGTTTAAAGACGCCGCCCTGTTGAAAGCCGTCGTAACGGATGACGCCGATACGGTAAACTATGCCGCTTTGCCACGGTTGTCGCATCCTGTTGCGCAAGGCCAATATTTGCTCGAAGATTTGGCCGCCGATGTGGACAGCCTCCGGCAAGACACCTTTCAGATGACGTATTTCAGCCAAAACAAAATTCAGGGGAATATCACCTTAAATAAAGATAAACTGCTATTCTTTACTATTCCTTTCGACAAAGGCTGGAAAGTATTTGACAACGACGCGCCGGTAACGATGGAACAGGTAAATATCGGCTTCAGCGGCGTGTTCCTGCGTGCGGGAACGCATCAGCTGGAACTGCGGTTTGAATCGCCTGTTTTCCGCATGGGGATTATTGTTTCCATCATCTCATTCCTGCTGACTGCCGCGCTGATTGTTTGGTTCTATTTCAGGAAACGAAATAACGGTAAAACAGACGCTCTTGGAGAAATAGATTAAAGCTAAAATTTGTATCTTTGCTTCATTTGTTGCGCTATATAATTATAAAAAAATAACCGAAGAATGAAAATACATTTAATAAACGCTCCATGGAAAGATGCTTTCTGCCGTACGCAACGCTGGCCGGTGGTTAATAGAACAGAGGCATTGCGTTACCCCGATTGGCTGGCTTATGATACGGCTATCTTGGAGCAGGATGGGTATGATGTAAAATTTGTGGATTATATTGCTAATAAGCGCGGACATGAAGGATTGTACGAAGACACCAAAGCCTACCAGCCCGATTTAATGGTGATGGAACTCACTACGCCTTCTTATTATAATGACTTCGAAGTGGCACGCCGCTGTAAAGAGTTGGGCACTAAAAAAGTGATTTTTGTGGGGCCGCATTGTACGGTTTTTCCCGAACAGACACTGCGCGACAGCAAAGACGCTGTGG
>JAITSM010000220.1 GCA_031287815.1 Prevotellaceae bacterium | reverse complement strand
GATACGCATCTTTGTGGACATAGACCAACCGGTGCACAAAATTGGGAAGCATGGATAAAAGACGCTCGCGATAATGAATTATACAAGATTGTGCTCATGCCCGACAATAAGTGGTGGTTAGCACAAAACGTAAAATTAGCTAGCTATAATGGTTCAACTGTCGGCTCTGCCATCAGCGGCTGCTCAAAAGACGAATGCGGCAGGGCTTATACATGGGCGCAGGTGTATGGGAACTATGGCGGTTCAAGCAGTTCCAGTGGTAATGTACAAGGTATTTGCCCTTCCGGTTGGTTGTTGCCAGTTAGAGCTACATTTACTACGCTTGCAACATCCATAAGTGGCGATGCCGCCACTGTATGCGCAAACCTACGAGGATTAAATTGTGCATGTACTCCCAGAACGGATGGGTACGGATGGGCAAGCCTGGTGAATATAGTGAATAGCACCCAACCGACACCGGTATTCATTGGCTCGTGGTGGTACACAAATGACGCTGGGAGAGAAGACGGATTCGCTGTTGATGCAGGCGGCTGCAATATCTTGGCTGCGAACAACGACGGCGAAACCGGAACACCCGCAGTAGTCCGTTGCTTCCGCCAACTGTAATTTATGACAAAATAATATAGCAACATGGAGGCAAAAAATACTGTTTCCAAATAATGCTATCAGGCGCCGCACGCAAGAAAATACTTTTCAAACCATTTTCTTGTCCCCAAATTTTACTAAGGCTTTATTTTTTCACCCTGCCGGGATTTTTGCCGATAAAGTCTTTCCAGCTTTTGTACGTTTTTTCAGATGCCGGGTGATTGCTCTGGAAAAAGTGGCACATGGCGGCCGCCAGGCCGTCGGTCGCATCCAAGTCTTTCGGAAGCTCTTTTATTTTTAAAAGGTTTTGCAGAATTTTCGCGACTTGTTCTTTCGATGCCGCGCCCTGCCCGGTGATGGCTAATTTTATTTTGCGCGGCGCATATTCGGTAATCGGTAACTGTCGCGCCAGCGCCGCTGCAATCGCCGTGCCCTGTGCGCGCCCCAGCTTCAGCATCGACTGCACATTCTTTCCGTAGAAAGGCGCTTCTATCGCCAGTTCGCCGGGCTTGTATTCGTCAATCAACTGCGTAACGCGCTCGAAAATGCGTTGCAGCTTGGTATAGTGGTCGTCGTATTTATACAGCGACAATGTTCCCAACACCACCAGTTTTGCCACGCTTCCCGATACGTGGATGATGCCGTATCCCATGACCGTCGTTCCCGGATCAATGCCCATGATTGTGCGCTCCACTGGAGCGGCCGTTTTTTTTATTTTGGCGTTATTCGTCAACATTCGCCTTTTATTCGTGTTCTTTTATATCCGCTCGAAGCCGGTGTAAGGCTGTAGCGCCTTCGGGATACGGATGCCGTCGGGGCTTTGGTTGTTTTCCAGCAGCGCGGCGACAATGCGCGGCAACGCCAGCGAGCTGCCGTTTAAGGTATGCGCCAGTTGCGTTTTCTTTGTCTCGTCGCGGTAACGCAGTTTGAGGCGGTTGGTTTGAAACGATTCGAAGTTGGACACCGAGCTTACTTCGAGCCACCGTTCCTGCGCGGCAGAGAATACTTCAAAATCGAATGTCAGGGCGGAAGTGAAGCTCATATCGCCGCCGCAGAGTTTGATAATGCGGTAGGGCAATTCCAGCGATTGCACAATGCCTTCGACGTGCTGCACCATTTCGTCCAATGCGTGGTATGATTCCTGCGGCAGGCGGAATTGCACAATTTCGACCTTGTCGAACTGGTGCAGGCGATTCAGTCCGCGCACATCCTTGCCATAGGAGCCGGCTTCCCTGCGGAAACAAGGGGTGTAGGCCGTCAGCTTTACCGGCAGTTCCGCAGTATTCAAAATCACATCGCGGTAAATATTGGTTACTGGCACTTCGGCGGTAGGTATCAGATAAAAATTGTCGACGCCCACATGGTACATCTGCCCTTCCTTGTCGGGCAAATTTCCCGTGCCGAACCCCGACGTTTCGTTGACCATTAGCGGCGGCTGTATTTCGGTGTAGCCGGCAGCCGTGTTGCAATCCAGAAAGTAGGCAATGAGCGCGCGCTGTAGCCGCGCGCCTTTGCCTTTATACACCGGGAACCCCGCGCCGGTGAGCTTCACGCCCAAATCGAAATCGATGATGTCGTATTTTTTCGCCAGTTCCCAATGCGGCAACTTCTGCGGCAAGGCCGGTTTTTCGCCGCCTTCGCGAACAATCACATTGTCTTCCGCCGTGCAGCCGGCGGGGACCTGTTCGGCGGGCAAATTCGGCAACAGTACCAACAGCCCCTGCAATTTTTCTTCGGTTTCCGCTAACTGTTGCTCCAGCGTTTTCGACTGTTCTTTGAGCGCGGCGGTTTGTTGTTTGGCCGCTTCGGCGGCTTCTTTGTTGCCTTGTTGCATCAGCGCGCCGATTTGCCGCGCCACCGTATTTTGTTCCGCCAGGTTATTATCCAGCGAAGTTTGCAGGGCTTTGCGTTCATTGTCGGTTGCAATAATTTGCTGTACGCAGGGCGCTGCATCAAAATTTTTTACTTTCAACCGTTCAACCACAAAGCCGGGTTGCTCGCGGATAATTTTTAGTGTAAGCATAATTCGTGTAATTCGTATAAAATTCGCATAACTCGTATAAACAAAATCTCCCGAACTTACCGCGCGGCACGTTCAGGAGATACTGTTCATCTGCTACCGGACGGCTACGCCACCACCGGCAATACCGATACGTAGGATTTATTATTTCGTTTTTTGCGGAAATTCACCGTGCCGTCAATCAGTGCAAAAAGCGTGTGGTCTTTCCCGATACCCACGTTTTCGCCCGGATGATGCACCGTGCCGCGTTGCCGAACCAAAATATTTCCGGCTTTCGCTATTTGCCCGCCGAATAATTTTACGCCTAAACGTTTGCTGTGTGATTCGCGCCCGTTCTTTGAACTGCCGACGCCTTTTTTATGTGCCATACTCTATAACTTTTATTCGTAATAATTCGTTAAAATTCGCTTAGCTTGCCGCCACAATTTCGTCAATTTGTATTTGCGTCAACAGCTGGCGGTGCCCGTTCTTTTTCTGGTAGCCTTTGCGGCGTTTCTTTTTGAAGACAATCACCTTGTCGCCTTTTACATTTTGGAGGATGGTGGCATTCACCACCGCCCCTTCTATTAGCGGCGCGCCTACTTTCACCTCGCCGTCATGGTCGGTAAGTAACACTTTGTCGAAGCTCACCTTGTCGCCTTCCGCCCCTTCGAGGCGGTGAACAAAAAGCTTTTTACCCTGTTCTACGTTGAACTGAAACCCTGCAATATCAACAATTGCGTACATAATTATTAGTTTTTAAAATTTCGGCGGTAAGCGGCGTTGCCGGGCAACGCTCTTAAATTGTAGCTTAGCAGCCGTAAGTGTTTCCGATTGTATTTTTTAAAATCGGGCTGCAAAGATACGGTTTTTTTTTAATATCTAAAATTTTTCCGAAAATAGTTGCAATTAAAAAATATTGTTTTATATTTGCACCGTTCTTTGACGTATTGGAAATGATATAAAAAATATATCGCTTTAACTTTTATTCTGCGTACAAATCGGAATCGGGAAAATTCAGCGTAGTCCGAATATAAGTCTAAGCAACCTCACCAAGAGTGGATGAGGGTTGTTGCACTTATAGACTATGCGGGTTTCCCGAACCTCGATTTGTAATAAGTATAACACCCCTTTCCACTTTTGGTTTTTTTAGTGGAATCCGGAAAAATCACCATAAAAGTTGAAGAAACTAATTGCAGAAAACGTTTATTAAAAACTTCTGCAATCATTGGCAGTGAACAAAAATTCGCAGCAGGGGGTTGTTTTATAAGGTTGGTTTGTGTTTGGAAACAACCCCGAAGCTGCAAAAAAAAGTTAAGAACTAAGAGTTGGCTGGCGCCGGAACCTTAAACGTGAAACTATAAACCTTAAATAATAATAGTATGAAAAAAAATTTCTTTCTTCTCGCGGGCTTGTTGCTGTTGGCGGCAGGTTGCGCGACGCAAAAAACAACCGCATCGAATGTGGAAAATATTCCGGTGTATTATACCGGCAATGATGAGCCGGCGGCTGTGGGCGTGTCCCGGTATAATAAACAATGAACAATTTAAAAAAAACAATTATGAAAACATTATCAAAACAAAATGCCCCCTTCGGGGGATTCAGGGGGCTTCTCCTGTTATTCTTCCTCTTTTGGGGGACAGGGGGCTTGTTCGCGCAAGCTACCGTTACGCCCATCAGCGTAGATTATGACAAATCAGAGGTGAAATTCCGCGTTGCATGGAATGCTGCCACTGCTCCCGCCAACCGCGTATGGGTGTGGGTAGACTTTTGTTCCATCGC
>JAITSM010000198.1 GCA_031287815.1 Prevotellaceae bacterium | reverse complement strand
TTCTCTTCTCGGAATATTGTCTTCTCTTCTCGGAATATTGTCTTCTCTTCTTGGAATATTGTCTTCTCTTCTTGAAATATTGTCTTCTCTTGTGCCGTTCTCTGTTGACCGTTGGCTGTTGGCCGTCAACGCGGCTATTTCATCGACAATTTTGTCTGCGGCATGGGGTTTAGCGAGTGCAGCGATGTTTTTTTCCAGTTCCCTGATGCGTGCCCGGTCGTGCAGCAATTCCAGAACGGTTGGCCAAAGTTTGTCTTTTGCTTCGTCGTCGCGCACCATCAGGGCGGCATTCTTTGCCGCCAGCGCCTGTGCGTTCTTTGTCTGGTGGTCTTCGGCGACGTTGGGCGAAGGCACAAAGACGCAGGCTTTCGCCGCTACGCACAATTCCGAAATTGTTCCCGCGCCGGCGCGGGAAACAACCACGTCGGCGGCAGCAAAGGCTTCATCCATCCGGGAAATAAAGTCCACAACGGTGAAACCTCCCCCCTGCCCTCCCCGAAGGAGGGGGTGCTGGCTCCCTTCCCTTTGGGGAGGGCGGGGGGAGAGGTTTTCCACCGCGGCTTTTGCCTGTTCGAAATAAGCCTTTCCGGTTTGCCAGATAAAGTGCACCCCGCTGTCGCGCAGTTCCGGCAAGGCTTGTATCATGGCTTGGTTGAGCGTTCGCGCCCCCAGGCTGCCGCCCACTACCAGGATGGTAGGGACGCCGTTCGGATGAGGTTGCACCTCGTCCGAAGTATCCACGGAGGCTTTGCCTCGTAAAACAGGTAAAACCTGCCGGGATAGGACAGACGAGGGGAACCGTACCGGATTTCCTGTTAAAATTATTTTTTCTTTCGGGAAAAACCGTTCCATTCCCTCATAGGCTACGCAAATAGCGCCGGCGCGTTTGGCGAGTAGCTTATTGGCGATACCGGCATACGAATTTTGTTCCTGTAAAAGCGTCGGGATTTTCTTCCGCTGCGCCGCCCACAACACAGGCGCGCTGGCGTAGCCGCCCACGCCCACTACTATATCAGGGTTGAAATCGTTAATTATTTGCGTTGCCTTCCGCAGGCTTTTCCACAATTTGAAAGGCAATGAAAAATTTTTCCACCACCGCACCCGCTGCAAACCCGCCACCGGCAAGCCGACAATAGTATATCCCGCCGCAGGGACTTTTTCCATTTCCATGCGCCCTTCTGCGCCGGCGAACAGGATAGCTACGCCCGGGAAGCGTCGCCGCAGGGCGTTGGCAATGGCTATCGCCGGATAAATATGCCCGCCGGTGCCGCCGCCGCTAATAATTACTTTGGAGAATGGAGAATGCCCTTCGGGCGGGGAAATGCCCTTCGGGCGATGAAATGCCCTTCGGGCGATGAAATGCCCTTATCCATTTTATCCTTTTTATCTATTTCATCCATTTTATCCATTTCATCCATTTTATCCATTTCATCCTTTTCAACCTTTTTATCTATTTCATCCATTTTTCATCCATTTTCATCCATTTCATCCTCTTCGTTCTTCGGTGGCGCGGCTTATGGACAAAATAATGCCCAATGCAAAACCGGTTGTAATTAACGAGCTACTTCCTAAACTTATAAACGGCAAGGTCTGTCCGGTAACCGGTAAAATTCCTACGGTTACGCCCATGTGCAGCATTGCTTGAAAAACGATAAGCGACATGAGTCCCAATACGGATACCACCGCAAACGAACGGGTGCAGGAACGGGCAATTACTACCGCACGGTAAAGCAAAATCAGGTACAGCAACAATACCGTAATAGCGCCCATAATTCCGTATTCTTCTACAATAATAGCATACACGTAATCGTCGTAAGCATTCGGCAGGATATGCCGCTGCGTACTGTTGCCAGGCCCTTTGGGAATCAGGCCGCCGCTGGCAACCGCAATACTTGCTTGCTTTGCCTGGAATTTATTGCCGCTGCCGGATGAAACAAAAGGATGCAAACGCTCTTCTATCATTTTATGCACGCGCGGAAAGACGGAATATTTCATGTCCTTCGTCGCATAAGATAGCGCCACTATCAAGGCGACGGCGGCAAGGGCGATGCCCGCCGTTTTCCACAAATAGCTGCTGCGGATGTTTACGACGAACAGTATAATAAAAATGGTAAACGCTAACAATAACGCAACGGAGGTGCTGCCTCCGGATATTAACAATAAACAAACCGCCCCCACAGGAAACAGGATGCGCCAAAAATAGTTTTTAAAACTGCCGAGATTATTTTCCTCTACCGCTTTTGCCACATATAATATCAGGGCGAACTTGGTAAATTCCGACGGTTGGAAAGTGACGCCGAATAATTTTACCCAGCGCGCCCCTTCATTAAACGTAACGCCGATGCCGCCGATGAAGGTCAGCAGCAATAGCCCCACCGAAAGGAGGAACACCAGCTTTGCAAGGCCGCGATACCACCGGATAGAAATAAGATGCGCCCCGTAAATTATCAAAATGCTCACCACAAAAGATACAAACTGTTTCAGGACGTACGAAAACGTAGAACTTTGCGCCCGGTAGGCCAGCGAGCTGGTGGACGAATAAATCACCAACAGCGACACCAGCGACAGGCAAATAATAATTCGCCAAATCACCTTATCGCCCCTGAAACTCCTGAAAAATGGAGAATGGAGAATGGAGAATGGAGAGTGGAGCGTGGAGAGTGGAGAATTTTCCACTCTTTGCTCATCATGTTCTATATTATGTTTGCCGTTGCCCATTTTACTTTACACTATACTTCTTTATTAGCTGTTGACCGTTTCCCATTCTCCATTCTATAAGTTTCTCACGGCTTCTTTAAATTGATGTCCGCGATCTTCAAAATTTTTAAATAAATCGAAACTGGCGCAGGCAGGCGATAACAGCACCGTTTCACCCGGCTCCGCCAGCCGGTATGCTATTTCTACGGCGTCGCTCATGGAGCGCACATCATGCATTACCGGCACTTTGTCTTCAAAGTTTTTATGCAATTTTTCATTGTCTATACCCAAACAAATAATAGCTTTTACTTTCTGTTCCGCCAATTCGTACAAACCCGTATAGTCATTACCTTTGTCCGTTCCACCGGCAATCCACACCACTTTTGTTTTCATACTTTCCAGCGCATACCATGCCGAGTTCACGTTGGTTGCCTTGCTATCGTTAATGTATAACACGTCGCGTACTTTCAGCACCGGCTCCAGGCGGTGTTCCACGCCTTTGAATGTAGCAAGGCTTTCGCGAATAATTTCATTGCGCACATTCAATACCTGCCCCGCCACCGCCGCCGCCATGGAATTATAAATATTATGTTTTCCCTGCAATGCCAGTTCTTCAATCATCATCGAAAATTCATCTTCCCGGTACTGCGCATGCATATATTCATCCATAACGTATGCGCCCTGATTCACCTTTTCCGTTTGCGAGAACGGCAATAGCTGCGCTTTCAAAACAATCTGATTCAAGTGCGACATCGTTACTTCGTCATCCGAACAGAAAATAAAACAATCTTCTTTTGACATATTTTGCGTGATACGGAACTTTGCCCGCGCATAATTTTCCATGCTATAATCGTAGCGGTCCAGATGATCGGGCGTAATATTCAACAACACGGCAATATCGGCTTTAAAGTCGAACATGCCCTCCAGCTGGAAACTGCTTAATTCAATTACGTAGTAATCGTGTTTCTCCGTCGCCACCTGATAAGCGTAGCTACTGCCGATATTGCCCGCCAGTCCGACATTTAACCCGGCTTTTTTCAGCAGGAAATAAATGATGGAGGTAGTCGTGGTTTTCCCGTTGCTTCCGGTAATGCATATTTTCCGGGCATTGCAGTAGCGTCCGGCAAATTCAATTTCGGAAATCACCGGTACGCCTTTGGCAGATAATTTTTGCACTACCGGCGCTTTGTCGGGAATACCGGGACTTTTGATTACTTCGTCGGCCTCCAGAATGCGTTCTTCCGTGTGCTTCCCTTCCTCGAAAGCAATTTGGTATTGTTGCAGCATCCGGCGGAAATGGTCTTTAAGCCGGCCGGCGTCGGACAAGAAAACATCGAATCCTTTTACCTGTGCCAGTACCGCAGCTCCCACACCGCTTTCCCCGCCACCGAGAACGACAATTTTATTCATTTTCAACTCCCCTTTTTATCTTACTTTTAGTGTTACAATCGTTATTACCGCCAGCCATACCGCCACAATCCAGAAACGCGTTACAATTTTGGCTTCGGGCAAAGCTTGCAGCGGTTTTTGAATAAGCGCTACAATGCCTGCCTGGCCGGGCTTTTGAAAGTGATGATGCAGCGGCGACATTTTAAAGATGCGCCGGCCTTCGCCGTATTTTCGTTTGGTATAATTAAAATACAATGTTTGCAACACTACCGACACGCTTTCGACAAAGAAAATACCGCACAAAACAGGAATCAATAATTCTTTGCGAATGACAATGGCAAAAACCGCAATGATGCCGCCAATGGCCAAACTTCCCGTATCGCCCATAAACACTTGCGCAGGATAGGAATTGTACCACAAAAAACCTACCAGCGCACCAATAAACGCCGCGATAAATACCACCAGTTCGCCGGTATTCGGAATATACATTATATTCAAATAATCCGCATAAATGATATTTCCCGAAAGGTAAGCCAAGATACCTAAAGTAGTGCCAATCACAATAGAGACGCCGGAAGCAAGGCCATCCATCCCGTCGGTAAGGTTAGCGCCGTTGGACACGGCCATAATAATAAAAATAATCATCAAGCTGTAAAGCAACCAGCCGACGGCCGTTCCCGTTGCGCCCTCCCAGGGCGACAGCCATGCGTAGTCAAATTCATTTTCTTTCACAAAAGGAATCGTCGTTTGAGTGGTTTTAACGTCGCTGACATATATCCGTTTTTCATTATTGCTTTCGGTAATTATTTCCTCGTAGGCATTGGGCGCCGTTTGCGGTACGCGATGACGAACGGTGATATCGTCGCAAAAAAACATGGTCGCGGCTACAATAATGCCCAATCCTACCTGTCCGATAATTTTAAACCGCCCCTGCAATCCTTCCTTGTTTTTCCGGAACACTTTTATATAGTCATCCAGAAAGCCAATAGCCCCAAGCCAAACAGCGGTTACAATCATCAACAAAATATAAGCATTCGTGAGGTTGCACACCAATAAAATAGGAATCAAAATGGCCGAGAGGATAATAATACCGCCCATTGTAGGGGTTCCCTTTTTCTGTAATTGCCCTTCCAGTCCGAGATCGCGTATTTCTTCGCCAATCTGTTTCCGTTGCAGCAAGCGGATAACACGCTTACCCAAAAGCAAAGGAATAAGCAACGCCAGCATAATCGCCACGGCCGAACGAAACGATAAATACTGGAACAGTCCTGCCCCCGGGAAATCGAATTGTGTGCCTAAATATTTGAATAAATGATATAGCATATATATTGATTATAGTTCATTTTCCATTCGCATTAGCCGATGATTACCGAAATTTCGTCGCAGTAGGGGCCGTGCTGGAGGCGCGGGTTCATCCACGCTGCCGCGAGAAAGAGGCGCTTCCCTTCGTCAGCCCGTTCGAAGAAGAGGGTATAGTGCAGCCGGCTTGAGTATGCCATTTGATATTGCGTGTCGCCTTCTATTTTGTAGCGGAGTTCAAAACCATAATACCTGTTCGAGCTTGCAGAGACATTGGGGTGGCCGTATTCGGGGCGGGAGACGTAGACCGTTATTTCGTCGTGCTGTTTTTTTACGGAAATCACCGGCGGTTCGTCGGGGCGCGGCAACGGCAAATGCGCGGCATGGCGTCGCGGGCGCAGTCCCATAGCCGCCAGCGCAGCATCGGGCACGTCAGTGGTCCATTCAAAGTAGTTGACAAACAGTCCCAGGAAGTGTTTCAACTCGCCGAAAGCTATTTTCTTGGTTGCCGCCGTAAGCGCGTTCTTCGTAGAAGGATTGCTATTGGCGGTGTAGGCGCTGTTGGCCTTGAGCAGCACCCGGTCGAACTTGTCGACCCAGTCGCTGTCTACTTTCCATTCGGCTTGGTGCGCGTGGCATTGCGCGTTTATATCGTTTATCTGAGCGATGAATTGTGCATCCGGTTTTTGAAATGATCCATGCGAGTGTGTCATAATTTTAAATTTTAACGGTTAGTAATTCGAATAAAAGCGTCATCTTTTACGCCAATGTTGCACTCTTTTTTCCGAAAAGAGTCGGCTTTTGCATCATTGTTGTACTCTTTTTTCCCGAAAGAGTCAGCTTTTGTATCATTGTTGCACTCTTTTTTCCCGAAAGAGCGATTTTTTTTACTTATTCCAAGTTCCTGCAACAGTTCCTGCGCCGTTTCTTTATCGTCGAAATGGATTCTTTCTCCTTGTATTTCCTGATAAGTTTCATGCCCTTTTCCGGCAATCAACACAATGGCGTGGCCGGGTTGCGCCAGCATCAATGCAGTGCGGATAGCTTCGTGCCGGTTGGTAATGAACAGCGATTTGTTTCGTTGTGCGGCATCCAGGCCTGCTTTCATATCCGTTAAAATAGCCTCCGGTTCTTCAAAGCGCGGATTATCGGAGGTGAAAATGGTTTTGTCGCTGTTGTCCGCCGCAATGCGCGCCATGACAGGACGCTTTGTTGCATCACGGTTTCCGCCGCACCCAACAACGGTAATCAATTGTTCGTCGCGACGAATGTCGTTAATGGTATCCAGCACATTTTGCAACGCATCAGGCGTGTGTGCATAATCGATAATGACGGTCAACGGGGAAGCACCTCCCCCCAGCCCCCTCCGAAGGAGGGGGGGCGAACTCCCCCACCTTCGGCTGGGGCGGGGGG
>JAITSM010000192.1 GCA_031287815.1 Prevotellaceae bacterium | reverse complement strand
CTCCAAGCATTTGAATGCTAATCTGGCTTTGTGCGCTTGCGGCCACGCCTGCAAGCATGGCGAAAAGAAGGATACTTGTTTTCATAATAATTATTATTAATGTTTAAGGTTTCATGTTTCATGTTTAAGGTGTTCTATCTTCGCAGCATCGGGATTGTTTCCAAACACAAACTTTTTCTATAAAACAACCCCTTGCTACGATTTTTTGTTCGCTGCCAATGTCCCGAATTTATTACCTGTATAGGGCTTTAAAATCGAAACGTGCACTTTACTTATCATTTAAGAGGTTCACGAATACCTGATGACTGAATAAGTAAAATCCACGTTTTACATGTAGTATTTTACTTTTTCCCAGTCATCTAGAAATTTTCGTGATTTCTTAAATGGAAAAAAGCGCTTAAAGTTTAAAGAACATTATAACGCTACAAATGTAAAAACATTTTTTTGAAAATCAAAAAAATGTTTTTATAAAATTATTTAATAGCTTACTTTTCGAGTTTTAATTCATCGCCAGCCTCCGCTTTGATAACAAATTTCGTGCATATCTCTTACTGCCCAAAAAGAATTGTCGGTATGTAAAGCCCACCAGTGCTCAAAAAGAAAATTCAATCCGCCGTATTTTTTCAGGTACAGGTAAGCTTCCTGCCTGTTCATTTTATATTCATCCGCAAATTTGGGAATAATATAGGTAATGAACTTTATCTTATCGCTATCTTCTTTCTCTAATTTTCTTTTTTCCATATTTGTTTAATTGTTATTCTGTGGCGCCAGCCCCACTAATCACTAACCATTAATCCTCCTTATCTTGCGCTGCCGTGTCCGCTATTTCCGGTTCTTTTTCGTCCGCTTTTTCGTCGCTTTTATTGACTTTGCAGACCGCAGCAATCCGGTCGTTGCCTCGTATGCTAATCAGCCGGACGCCTTGCGTAGCGCGCCCTAGCACGCGAATATCGGATACGGCCAGGCGGATGGTCAAGCCCGATTTGTTGATAATCATCAAATCGTTTTCGTCCGTGACTTCTTTTATGGCAATAAGGTTGCCGGTTTTTTCGGTTATATTCAGCGTTTTCACCCCTTTCCCGCCGCGGTTGGTGATGCGGTAGTCCTCCAGTCCCGAACGTTTGCCGTAGCCGTTTTCGCTCACCACCATAATATGCGTATGTTGGCCGGCGCCCGCCGGGTCGATGCAAATCATGCCGATCACTTCATCGGTTTGGTCAATGGTTATTCCACGCACGCCCATTCCGGTACGCCCTACCGCCCGCACGTGCGATTCGTTGAAGCGTACGCATTTTCCATTACGCCCTGCCAGTAAAATTTCGCATTGCCCGTTGGTCAAAACTGCTTCGAGCAGTTCGTCGCTTTCGCGGATAGTGATGGCGTTAATGCCGTTGGCGCGCGGCCGCGAGTAGGCTTCGAGGGACGTTTTCTTTACCGTGCCGTTCTTTGTACACAGCACAATGTAGTTATTGTTGATATAATCCGCGTCGTTCAAGGTCTTGACATTGATATAGGCCCTAACCTTATCGTCCGGCTCAATGTTGATAACATTTTGGATGGCGCGTCCTTTTGTAGCTTTATCTCCTTCGGGGATGTCATACACTTTCAGCCAGTAGCCGCGCCCCTTTTGCGTAAAAAACAGCATGGTGCTGTGCATATTCGCCACATAAATGTGTTCTATAAAATCGGCGTCGCGCGTGGTGCTGCCTTTGGCGCCTACGCCGCCGCGGTTTTGCAGGCGGTAGGCGGCTAAGTTCGTACGCTTGATATATCCCATGTGCGAAATAGTAATCACCACATCGTCGTCTGCGTAGAAATCTTCGGGATTAAATTCTTCGGCGGTATGCACAATGTCGGTGCGGCGTTCATCGCCATATTTGTCGCGCAAAGCAAGGGTTTCATCTTTTACAATCTGCAACTGCAGTTGCTCATCTGCCAGGATGCTTTTCAGCTTGTTGATGAGTTGTTGCAATTCGGCAAATTTTTCCCTGACCTTATCGCGTTCCAGGCCGGTCAATTGCCCCAAACGCATTTTGATAATTTCATCGGACTGTATTTCGGACAGATTAAACCGCGACATCAACCCGTCGCGGGCGTCATTGGGCGTTTTGGATGCGCGGATGAGTTCAATTACTTCGTCCAGGTGGTCCAGCGCAATGAGCAAGCCTTCCAGTTTATGCGCCTCCTTCTCGGCCTGTTCCAGTTCGTAGGTCGCGCGGCGTACCACCACTTCGTGCCGGTGTTTTACGAAATATTCTATCAGCTGGATAAGGTTTAACTGGCGCGGGCGGCCATCCACCAGGGCGATATTGTTCACCGAAAAGGTCGACTGCAACGGCGTATATTTGAACAGGGTATTCAATACGACATTTGCCACAGCATCTTTTTTCAGTTTAATGACAATACGCATCCCATTCCGGTCGCTTTCGTCGTTCACGTAGGCAATGCCTTCTATTTTCTTGTTTTCGACAAGGTCGGCAATTTTTTGTATCAGTTCCTTTTTATTGACCATGTACGGAATTTCGTTCACGACAAGCGTTTCGCGCCCGCTGTCCGCCACTTCAATGTTGGTTTTCGAGCGGATGACAATGCGCCCGCGTCCGTTTTCAAAGGCATCTTTGATGCCCTGGGCGCCGTAAATCGTACCGCCGGTAGGGAAATCCGGCCCTTTAATATATTGCAGCAATTCCTCTACCGTAATATGGCGGTTGTCGATGTAAGCGCAAAGGGCATTACATATTTCCGTAAAATTGTGCGGAGGCATGTTGGTGGCCATCCCCACAGCAATACCCGATGCGCCGTTGAGCAGCAACAGCGGGACTTTGCTTGCCAATACGGTCGGCTCTTTATATTCCTCGCTATAGTTTAGCACCATATCCACCGTATTTTTATCCAGGTCGGCGAGGACTTCTTCCGCGAGTTTTTGCAACCGCGCTTCGGTATAACGCATTGCCGCAGCGTCGTCGCCGTCCACCGAGCCGAAGTTGCCCTGCCCGTCCACCAGCATATAACGCAAACTCCAGGGCTGCGCCATGCGCACCATCGCTTCATACAACGCCGAGTCGCCGTGCGGATGGTATTTCCCCATCACGTCGCCGACAATACGCGCAGACTTTTTGTAGGGTTTTCCGGCCGACAGCCCCAATTCATCCATTCCGAAGAGGATGCGGCGGTGCACGGGTTTTAATCCGTCGCGTACATCCGGCAATGCCCGCGCCACGATCACCGACATGGAATAGTCGATGTAGGCGCTTTTCATTTCTTCCTCGATGTTGATTTTAATAATCCGTTCTGTTGATTCGTTATTTTCTATCATGATTTTTTAAGGTATTATAAAACGCTTGGTTTTTCTTAAAATTAAAGTCTGCAAAGGTACGAAAAAAACGGAAAAAAACAGTGTCTTATTAGGAGGAGTTTTTAACAATCGGAAAAGGAAAAACGCCGAATCAAGCGATATTTGCGCTGCCACTAAAAAATAGTTACCTTTGCGGAAAGAATTTAGATAAAATAAGTTCGCATGAAAAATTATTAGAACGGTTTTTGAAACTTCCCAAAGATTTTACGTGGGACGAATTGAAGCGGTTGGTTGGAAAATACGGTTACTACCAAAATAGTTATGGACAATATATTAAAATATAAAAATTTTATTGCCTCAGTAAGGTACAGTGCTGAAGACGGGGCGTTTATCGGAAAGATAGAAGGTATCAACTCGGTTGTTTCGTTTGAGGGGCAAAGCGTCAAAGAATTGACGTCAGCGTTTAAGGATGCTGTGGAGAGTTATTTGGATTTCTGCCGCCGAAAAGGAATTACCGAAATGCAAAAATCTTATACGGGGATATTCAATGTCAGGATTGATGCGGATTTGCACCGTCGTGCGGCTATCACAGCAAAAACGCATGGCACTACCCTTAACGCTTTCGTAAAAAAGGCTATTGAACGAAATTTGGAATATGCTTAAATTTATGGTAAAAAATTAAAATAAACTTGCAGATAAAAAATAAAGTAATATATTTGCAGCAGATTTACGCTCTTTGAAATAATGAAAGCCTTGTTCAACTTCTGAATTCTCGAAAAGTTCAATGTTATTGGAGAACAAGCATGTTCGCTTTTTTAATAAACGTGAATTTTGTTTATTCCAATAACGGTATTCGAGAAACCTCAGAAGTAATAAAAAAAGTTCACGTTTCATTTTTATAACAAGCAAGAGAAAAGAAACATGAATTTGGCAGCGGGAAAAAAATCGTAGCAGGGGATTGTATTGTACAAAAGTGGTTTGTGTTTGGTAGTAGTACAAAACAATCCCAAAGCTACAAGATAAAACAATTTTAAAATTTTAATTATTATGAAAAAAATTCTCTTTCTTTTTGCTATGCTTGCAAGCGTTGCAGCCACAGCACAGACGTTGAATATTCAAATTGCCGGCATTGACTATTCTACAAAAATAATTACTTGCGACTTGTCGTGGACAGGGCGCAACACGGCCAACCACCTCGCGAAAGTATGGGTATTTATAGATTACCGCGCTGTAACGAACAATGTACCTACCGGCAATTGGCAACGCGCTCCTGTGACTGGCGCGACCGTAACCCAAAATGCGGCCGGGAGCGCTACTGCTTCTACCGTATCCGGCAATACGTCGGGCGTGTGGGTCACAGGCGCAAGTGCGGTCGACAATTTTACCGGGCAAGTTATTTTGCAGTTAGACAAAAACGCTTCGTTGCCGGAAAAATTCAATGCCTGCATTTATGCTACGGATTTCCCGCCGGGCGCTTACTATACCACTCCTGGAAGTGTTGATTTTAAGGGGACGCTGCCGTTTTATATTACTTATAACGACGGCTCGCTCGCTACAGTAACTTCACCAACCAATTACCCCCCCGAAAGCGGGAAAACCATTACTGCCGTGACCGACGCGACCGCCTGCCCCGGTATAGTGGCGGCTGTTACCACCAGCGCCGTAACAGGTGCGAATAGCGACCTCACCGACCATAGCAATGTATATGTACTAAACGGCTCTAACAGCAGTGCTCCCATAGCCGAGCGCGGATTCCTGTACAGTTCTTCCAACGTTTCGCCAACTACAGCCACAGGCACGAAATTGACTGTCTCTGCCGGCACGGGAACGATGAGTTATAATTGGGAAAATACCACCTACTCTACTACTTTTTATGTACGGGCGTATGCTATAAGCAATGGAACGGTAATGTATGGCGAAACACTGAATTTCAAAACATGGAGTGAACAGGGGCAAATAGTCGTGAGTTCTGCCGGATATGCTTATTACTCCGGCGATAAATGTAACTATTGCATTCCCGGATACACATCAGTGCCTCCGACAACTTCGACTAATCAATATTGGTATAATAACTCAGCCAGCTGTTTTATCGGCGGTACAAGTTGTGGCGCTACCGGTAATTTATTAGGATGCAACACTAATAAATGTTATGCAGGCACGTGGTACTACCAGCGCACGCGATAAGTTCTCTTTTTAGAAAAACAACCCC
>JAITSM010000121.1 GCA_031287815.1 Prevotellaceae bacterium | reverse complement strand
GTGCATACGGCACAGAGCCCAACGCCGATAAAAATAATGCGCAAGGAGGAACCTATACAAAAGGTGGTGGCAGGGGAATTTGCCCTAAGGGTTGGCATATTCCAACTGCGCGAGAGTGGGCATTAATGCTCGACGCGGTAGGGGGAGATGATACCTTTACTTCATTGCTTGCATCTAATCACTCTCAAGTGGGGAACATAGCAGGTTTACTGAAGTCAACGGAGCCTGGATACTGGGACCCGGCCTACTGCTCTGATGCATTGGGATTTAGCCTGCTTCCTAACGGCTACAACGCGCACTGGGCTGGCCAAAGTTTCGTGGGATTCGGCTGGTCATGTCAGCTCCAAACCTCGACTGTGACAGACCCATACGTAAACACAATGTTCGAATCATTCAACACCGACTCGGTGCTATTCAGTGGTCAGCAACGTAAAAACGCTACAGGCCTGCGTTGCATTAAGGATCTATAACGATTATAAAAACTGAAGTATAATACGAGCTCAAACCGAAATCACTGTCAAGGGGTTGCGGCGTGGAAAAAACAACATATTCGGAATTTCGTAGGTTTCTTAAAGGAAGGTGGGGATTTCATTTACCCAGGAGACGCGGTATGCCACGTCTCTACTAAAAGCGGCGCGGTGCCTATTGACCCCGCGCTCTTTTTTGTGCTCAAATGCAAAAAACGGCATACAACTATCTATGAAAAAGTCAGAAAAAATTGATTTTTTCCCAGATAAAACTCAGTGGCAAAGATACGGTTTTATTTTATTTTACCGTCACTTTGAAACAAATTTTGTATCTTTGTGCCGTTACTTTAAAACAATGATGTTGTGTTTCAGAGAGAAGTAATAGGGAAATTAGAACAATGGTCGGCAAAACCCAGCCGTAAACCGCTAATATTGCGGGGAGCGCGGCAAGTTGGCAAAACAACGCTTGTGGAAGAATTTAGCAAGCAATTTGACATTTATTTGTATCTGAATCTTGAAGATAAACGTGCAAAATCGTTGTTTGAAGAGGATTTTACAATGGACGAATTGCTGTCGCAAATTTTCTTATACTGCAATAAACCACGAGTAAAAGATAAAAAGGTGTTACTATTCATTGATGAAATTCAATATTCGCCCCAAGCGGTGGCTCGCTTGCGATATTTCTATGAAGAAGCGCCTGAAATTTTTGTAATTGCAGCAGGTTCGCTTTTGGAAACGCTGATAAGTGTAAATATTTCATTTCCGGTTGGACGAGTTGAATATCTGGCTGTCCGCCCTTGTTCTTTTTGTGAATTTCTTGTTGCAATGGGCGAAATAGAACTTGAAAAGGCGATTAAACGGCAAGCCATTTCAAAGGCGATTCATTCAAAAACAATGAGTTTGTTTAATACTTTCACTTTTATAGGCGGAATGCCCGAAGTAGTTGCCCATTTTGCCGAGTATCAAGATTTTGTTTCATTAAATGAAATCTATGAAACACTACTGACGAGTTATCGTGATGATGTAGAAAAATATGCCAAAAACGATACCATGAAAAACGTAATCAGGTATATATTAAAAGAGGGATGGGCATTCGATTTGCAAAGAATTACTTTGGGAAATTTTGCCAATTCGCCATACAAGGCGCGTGAAATAAGCGAAGCGTTTCGTACTTTGGAAAAAACAATGTTACTTGAGCTCGTCTATCCGGCAATTACCACCCTTTTACCCGCTCCGGCTGACCTCAAACGCTCACCAAAACTGATTTGGCATGATGTAGGTTTAGTAAATTATGCAGCCAATATTCAACAGGAAGTATTTGGTTCGAAAGATATCATTGATGCTTATCGTGGGAAAATTGCAGAGCAGGTCGTTGCACAAGAACTGCTCTCAAGCGAAACTCGTGTTTCGGCGCAACGGGCATTTTGGGTGCGGGAAAAAAAGGGGTCTGATGCCGAAGTGGATTTTATTATTCAATACAACAGCAAAATTATTCCGGTAGAAGTCAAATCCGGGCATAACGCACACCTGCGCTCTTTGCATTTGTTTATGGACGAAGCGCCCCACGATATTGCAGTAAGAGTTTGGGCAGAGCCGTTTTCAATAGACGAAGTTGAAACTCAAAAAGGGAAAAAATTTAAACTAATAAATTTACCTTTTTACTACGTCGGCGAAATAAAAAATATTCTGAAAGAAGTTATGGTATAAATTTATAATTCATAACTCATAATTTTACACAATCGTCACCTCAATGCCGCGGCTTTCTAAAGCGTTCACGTAACTTTCGCTCACCTTGTCGTCGGTGATGATCTGATGCACCTTGTCGAACGCGCAGATGCGCCCGAAGCCGCGCCGCCCGAATTTCGACGAGTCGGCCAGCACAATCGTGCGTTGCGCCGCCGCAGTCATGCACTGGTTGACGTTCGCCTCCATCAAGTTGCTGGTGGTGCAGCCGTATTCCAAATCCATGCCGTCCACGCCGAGAAACAGCTTGCTGCATGAGAACTGCGAAAGCATTTGCTGCGCGTAAGGCCCATTCACCGAAGTCGATGTTTTGCGCACGATGCCGCCCAATTGTATGATTTCGATATTCGGATTTTTGCACAGCGCCATGGCCACGTTCAGCGCCGACGTCAGCACGGTGAGCGGCAGCTTCTCGTCAATAATCTTGGACAGAAAAAGCACGGTGGTTCCCGAGGCAAGAATAATCGCATCGTTCTCCTGAATGAGCGTCGCCGCCTTCTGCGCGATGCGCCGCTTTTCATCGACCATGATAAATTCCTTTTCGCTCACGTTGATGTCCCTCGTCATGTAAGGATTGAGCAGGCTGACGCTTCCGTGCGTGCGGAACAGCAGCTTGCGCTCTTCCAATTGCTTCATGTCTTTCCGGAGGGTGACCGG
>JAITSM010000089.1 GCA_031287815.1 Prevotellaceae bacterium | reverse complement strand
ACATCATCGCCATGTTGTCGAAGGAGTTTTTGTGGCTGGTGGGCGTCGCCCTGCTGGTGGCGTTTCCTGTGGCGTGGTATTTCATGACAAAGATGTTGCAGGAATATGTTTACCGTATCCCGCTTTCGTGGTGGATATTTGCAGCAACAGCCGTCGCGGTTATCCTGCTCACCGTGCTGAGCGTGGGCATCCAAGCCTACCGTGCCGCCACCGCCAACCCGGTAAACGCTATTCAAACGGAATGAAGAAGTATGAGGAATGGATTAAGCGTCCGGCGTCAGGGGCTTAATTTTGTTGATGATGTCGTAGGCGACGTCAAAACCTGCGGTTATAACGGAAACACTCAATTCACCGTCGTAGTAGCCGGATAAATGCAGGATATTATATGCCGAACCTAAATATTTCGACAGTTTGCCGTCGATTTTACTTATGTTTTGTTCGTAAAACTCAATGGACCGGCGTTTTTTATTCTTAGGCAGTTCCACGTCTTTCAGCGTAAGATACGTGTCGAGGGCAATGAGTACGCCGTTGTAGGCCGTTCCGCAGGCGGTGCGCACGTACTTCCGGTCTTGGTAAAACCTGTCCTCTTTCCTCGCTTTCTGCAATGTTTCTTTGGCATTGCTCATGTAGCGCATCGCTTCCGCGTAGCTTTTTTGTTTTAATTCCTGTTGTTCTTCGACCGACATTTTAGTGGCTTTTACAGTTATGATACGCCAAAGGTAGGAGAATTATTTGAGAACAACAAATGTGTATTTTGTGCTTTCCATATTTTTCAAACAAAATAATCCCATTCTCCATTAAATTCGTACCTTTGCAACAGTTGTTCCAATGGACATTTTTCACAAGATATTGCAGCAATATTGGGGTTATAGCCATTTCCGTGCATTGCAGGAAGAGATTATCCGCGAGGTGTACGAAGGGCGTGACGTGCTGGCGTTGATGCCGACCGGCGGCGGGAAATCCATTACTTTTCAAGTGCCGGCGCTGGCGCAGGACGGTATTTGTTTGGTGGTAACGCCGCTCATCGCCCTGATGAAAGACCAGGTGGAAAACCTGAAAAAGCGCGGCATAAAAGCGCTGGCCGTTTATTCCGGTATGACGCGCAACGAAATTGACGTGGCATTCGATAATGCCGCGTATGGCCGGTATAAATTTTTATACCTTTCGCCCGAACGCTTGGGGACGGAGTTGTTCCAGGCGCGTGTGCAAAAAATGAATGTGAATTTATTAGCCGTTGACGAGGCGCATTGCATTTCGCAATGGGGCTACGATTTCCGCCCGTCGTATATGGAAATTGCCCATGCGCGGCAGTGGCTGCCCGGTGTGCCGGTATTGGCTGTTACCGCTACGGCGACGCCGGAGGTAGCGCAGGATATTATGGATAAGCTGGGGTTTCGTAAACCGAATTTGTTGCAAAAAAGTTTTGAGCGGAAGAATTTGGCGTATGTCGTGCGCGAGGCGGAAAATAAAAACAGCCAGTTACTGCGTATTTGCCAGAACGTGCCGGGAACCGGCATCGTGTACGTGCGCAGCCGGGGGAATACGCAGGAAATAGCCGGGTTTTTAAACGCCAACCGGGTCAGCGCCGACTATTATCATGCCGGGCTGAGCGCCGAAATCCGCAGTGCAAAACAGGATGACTGGAAACAAAACCGTACGCGGGTGATGGTTTGTACCAACGCTTTTGGCATGGGCATTGATAAACCCGACGTTCGCTTTGTCGTGCATGTCGATTTGCCCGATAGCATGGAAGCCTATTTCCAGGAGGCGGGGCGGGCAGGGCGCGATGAAAAAACAGCCTACGCCGTGCTGTTGTATAACGGTATCGACCGTCAAAAGGCGGCGCAGCGGCTGCGGACAACGTTTCCGCCGATAGAAACTATTCGGGAAGTGTATCAGAAAATTTACCTCTACTTTGACCTTCCTTACGGGGCGGGCAAAGGAAGCATTTTTGATTTTAGCCTGATGGATTTTTCCGTACGGAATAAAATCCATTCGCTCACGGCATACAGCGCCCTGCAATGCTTGCAGCGCGAGGGGTATCTGGAACTCACCGACGAGCTGGACAATCCGACGCGCATCCGTTTTGTGGTAAGCCGCGACGAACTGTATAAAGTGCAAATAAACAACGACGCGTTAGACCTTTTTATCAAAGGCCTGTTGCGGGCTTACACCGGCGTATTTACCAGTTTTGTGCCGGTAGACGAACTTTACCTGGCGAAGCTGATGAATGTCGAAGTGGCGGTGATCAACGATTTCCTGTTGCGGCTGTCGCGCATGAGGGTCATTGATTATATCCCTAAAAAAAGAACGCCGCTGTTGCTGTTCAACGAAGAGCGGCTGGACGAAAAAAACCTGCGCATATCCAAAGAGCAGTACGGCGACTTGAAAAAACGTTATGAAGAGCGTACGAATGCCATGTTGCATTATGCCGCCGATGCGGTGAAATGCCGCAGTCGGCAACTGCTCGCTTACTTCGGCGAAACAGGCGCTGCCTCCTGCGGCCGTTGCGATGTATGCACCGCAAAAAATGAAGCGGATGTGAGCAACTACAAATTTAATTTGCTGGAGGAACAGTTGAAAACGATTATCTCCGGAAAGGCGGTTTCCCTTACGCAGTGCGTCGACAGCATCCCTTCCAATCCCGACGACACCATCAAAGTGTTGCGCTGGCTAATCGACCACGACGAAATAAGCGAAACCTCCGAAGGACTCCTTACGGTGAAGGGTGATGAGTGACGAATGACGAGTGAAGAGTGAAGGGAGATGGGTAACGGTAAACGGAGCTGGCGCCCTTCACCCTTCACCCCTCACCCTCCATTCACCGGAAAATCCATTTTTGCAGGTAGGGGAACACTGTAGCGCCGGCGCTTTCCAGCGGGTGATAAAGGCAGGAATCGCGCGCCTTTTTCTCCGGCAAAATATCGAATGATTTCAGGATAACCAGGCAAACACTAATGATTAAAGCCACTTTCAGCACGCACAAGACAGCGCCCAGCAAGCGGTTGACAAGGCCTAAGGCAACCATTTTTATAAATTTGTCGGCCACCCGCCCGGCAAGTATGACCAAAAACAGCACGGCAATAAAAGTTATACCAAAGGCTACGGCGTTAATTACCGCCTTGTCCAGCGCAAACCATTTTGATAAATAATACGCCGTATAACCGGAGAATTTATAAGCGCAAAAAACGCCCAGCAACAAGGCAAGAAGGCCGAACACCTGCCGTACCAGGCCTTGCCGCCAGCCAACCACAAGGCTTACCAACAACAATACCCCAATAATAATATCAAAATAATTCATCTCGAAAATGTTTTTACAAATGTACAGAATATTTTCTTAGCAACGGCAGGCGTTTTTGAGGAGACATTATGGTAAATGGCGCAGGGAAGGATTTACAGGCGTTCGATCATTTTTGTAAACAGCATCGACATTACGCCGGCGGCTTTGTCGGCAGCCTTAATTACGTCGTCGCCGTCGTTTACATAGTCCAGCGGGAACTCGTGCGCTTCGTTCGTGATAACCGACATGCCGAATACGCGCAAGCCGCAATGCCGCGCCACAATCACCTCCGGCACGGTGGACATTCCGACCGCGTCGGCGCCGGCGAGGCGGAAAAAGCGGTATTCCGCCGGCGTTTCGTAAGTAGGCCCTGTGCCGCCAAGGTAAACGCCTTTTTGTAGCCGGATATGATGTTCGGCGGCGACAGTTTCTGCCAGCTGAATCAGGGAAAGGTCGTAGGGGCGCGTCATGTCGGGGAAACGGGGGCCTATCTCTTCCACATTTTTTCCAATCAGCGGATTGGGCAGCAGGTTGATGTGGTCGCGGATAATCATCAGGTCGCCGACTTTGTAGTCGTAATTCACGCCCCCGGCCGCATTGGACACAAACAGGTTCTTAATGCCGGCAAAATACATTGCCCGCACCGGATAAGTTACCTCCTGCATCGAGTAGCCTTCGTAATAATGGAAGCGGCCTTGCATGGCCAATACTTTTTTCCCGCCCAGCGTGCCGCAAATCAAATTTCCTTTATGCCCTATGGCGGTGGAATGCACAAAGTGCGGAATTCCGGCATAGGGAATGATTACCGGATCTTCGATTTGTTCCGCCAGCCGCCCGAGCCCGCTGCCGAGAATGATGGCCGTTTCCGGCTTTTCGCCGCGTATTTTCGCCAAAATAAAAGCGGCGGTTTCCTTGAATTTTACTACTCGTTCGTCCATAATACAACCGGTTAAATTAAGTACAAATGTAATTAAATTTTAAGTTTCTGCAAAGGCAGCCCCGAGCAGAACATAGACTTGTAGACAAGAGAACATGGACAAGAGACTTGTAGGACATAGAAAAGAGAACATGGACTTGTAGAACATAGACAAATGAACAACGAACAATGAATAATGTCTGTTGCCGCAAGCGGCAAGTCGGTTTTACCCCTTCGGGGAGGTTGCCGCACGTGCGGCAAGTCAATTTCAGCCCTTCGGGGAGGTTGCCGCACGTGCGGCAAGTCGATTTCACCCCTTCGGGAGGATTGCCGCACGTGCGGCAAGTCGTTTGCAGCTCTGCGGGGAGGTTGCCGCATGTGCGGCAAGTCGATTTCAGCCCTTCGGGAGGGTTGCCGCACGTGCGGCAAGTCGGTTGCAGCCCTTCGGGAAGGTTGCCGCATGTGCGGCAAGTCGGTTTTACAGCAATCACACTTCTACCTGTTCCCTTACCGACGGCAGCTGCGCAACAACCGTTTCGTACGCTTGCGCCGAAAGAAACTTTAAATCAGAGCAGCATTGCAGCAACCCGCAGGCG
>JAITSM010000024.1 GCA_031287815.1 Prevotellaceae bacterium | reverse complement strand
GAAAAGGCGTTTATTGCGGCGTACCGGCAGTTGTATTCGGCGTTTCTGCGCACCAACCCGCTGGTTACTGACAAAGACCTTGTGGGAATGGGCTTGCCCGAACATCCGGCCGGCGGCGGTCATCCGCGCCACCCCGCGCCCACGACGTTTGTGGAAGCGTACGTGGTGCTGATAGGCGTGGGGATTATCGACATTCATTTTTTCGACAAAGGCAGCGAGAAGAAAGGGAAACCTTTCGGGGTGCAGGGTGCGGAGATGATTTCCGCTGTCCTCGACACGCCGCCGGCGAGCCGTGCCGAGCTCACGCAGTCGAGCTTCGACACCCACTCGCCCTTCCGCCTCACCTTCGAAGAATCCCAGCGCGGTAAGCTGTTCTACTACTGCCTCCGCTGGGAAAACACCACCGGCGAAAAAGGCCCGTGGAATGAGATACAGAGCGTGCTGATACCGTAGACCCAGTAGCAGTAGGCAGTAGGCAGTGGCTGACGCCGACAGCCTTTGCCGTAAATTTGAAAAAACGCCGGTATGGAAACATGCCGGCGGATTTTTTTTTAATGGAGAATTGAAAATGGAGAATGGAGAATTGGCTGGCGCCTCAAGAGACATTCTCCATTTTCAATTCTCCATTCTCCATTAAAAAGGCGCCCGCTAACTTTCCATTTTCCTCTTTTTCCGGAAGGGCAGGGTAAGGTAGAAGAAAAGCAACCCGACAGGGGCAATGAGGAATAAAACGATGAAGAGATAATATTTGAACAGCCGCAGGAGAAATTCCCGGCGCGAGGGATGGTCTTTGCCTTTCCGGAGGATGAATTTCGCCCAAAGTCCGAATATCCGGTAACCTGTTTTTTCCATAAACACTATCGACGGCTTGGAGCGTACAGCCCCCGCCGCCAAGAGCCGTTCCTGTAAATGGCTCCAATCGCCCGAACGCAAAGTAGCGGCTATGATTTCCCCGAATACGGCGGCATGGCGCAGGTCGGCCGCAGAGACGCCGGCGGCAGGAAGCAGCCAGCCCCTTTCTTTTTTCCCGTAAAATAGCCACCGGATAATGGTAATTACACTCACCAGGTTGGGGTGGCGGTCTTGCAACACTATATTTCCCGCCAGGTTCCCGGAAGCCTCCCGAAGACAGGAGCGCACCTTCGCCTGCGCCATCACCCACATATTGCGGCAGCCGGTTACGGTGATGCAGGTTTTCCCTTTTAAATATTGTTGTACGGCGGCATCCCGGAAGAACGCATGAAAAGGAAGGGAGGGAGATAAAAACCACACCTGGTAAGCAATAATCACCACGCCGGCGTTGGCTACGTCGCTTAAATCCACAGGGGCGATGCGGCAGGGAATCGCTTCGCGCGACTCCGGAAAAGCCTGGAAAAAACGCCGGCTGCTGCACGGGTAGGGCAAGGGCTCTTCGGGAATAATTTCTTTATAGATGACCGTATGCCCCGCGTCCGACAGGGGTTGGCAAACCGACTGCGCCAGCTGTAAGGTCTGCCCTGTTTGCGTGTAATAGAAAACAATTATTTTTGCCATAGCGTAATCATTTGTCGGGGGGTTGGTGGATTTTTTCCAGTGTTATTTGCAAACCGATGCCGCCGTGTTTGATGGTTATCGCCTCCGGGAAACGCTCCCGGTAACCGGAAAAATCATAATGCCCGGAACGGAAACCGTGCGGCGTTTCCATTTTCAACAGCGTTTTCTGCGCCGTATTTTTCAGGTAATACCGTCCGTCAATCCGGTTTATTTCCAGCGCTGCATCTTCGGGCTTGCGATAGACCGCCGCCGGATGGGCTGGTTGCACATCCAGGAAAAACAGGGAACGGAAATCTTTTTCAAGCAGGGACAATACCTTTTTCTGCTGCAGCATTTCAAGGCAGGAATGGACATGGAACGTGTCGCGGCGAAACTCGAAATCGAACACGCCCATGCCGAAGTGCGTGTTAAAAACCATCCGGAAATGGGCGCTGTCGGACTGCCGTACCAGCAACAGGCCGCTGAAATGGTCTTTCCGGAAATCGATTTTCATAGTGAACAGGTGCGTGCGTGGCGGCGTCCAGAAAGGATACAAGTCTTCCCGCGCCACGACCGTTTTCCCCGCCTTGCGAAACCCCTTCGTAAGTTCCGGCGAGCAGGCGCTCAGCCCGAAAACGGCGACAGCTATTTTAATCCACACGGAACAGTTCATCAGACAGCGGCGCATTTTTCTTTTTGTTGGTGAAAACATATTCTGTATAATCGAGCGAGGGCTCCGTCATTCGTAGCCGGTCTACCGAAAGGTCCTGTTTGTTCAAATAAATAGCTATTTCCTTCAGATAGGATTTCATTCCGTCCAGCGGCAGGATTTTAATCCAATACTGCCGGTCGTTTTCCGCATATTCCAGCCGGTAGTCCGAAGAAAGCAGCAACAGGTTGCCGGCCATGCAGGCCGAGAGCAGCGAACTTATTTGCGACATCATTTTGTTGGCGCGCAATTCATATATATTCTTTTTCCCGTCGGAAACGATTTTTATTTTCTGTCCGTTAATCACGATTAAATAGGGCGCCGGGCTGGAATAATCCAGCGCCATTTTATTATTTATTTTATAATAAAATTTCCCTTTGGAGACAATGCTTTCGGACAGCATCTCCATGTACTTGGCCTGTGTGAAATCGCTTTCCAGCGTATTCACTTCGCCGGACGCTTTCGCCAGCGTAGCGTCCAGCCGGGCAGTGGGCGGCAGGAGCGCAAAGGGCGTTTGTGCAACGGCCGCCAACGGGCATAATATAATCCAGAAAAAAGAAATTGTAAACCTCATGTGGTACCTCCCATGTAATTATCGGCGCGGACAAAGCGGTAGCCCTGTTGTTGCGCATAATGAATAATGTCGTTTAACAGTTCCGGCATCGCCGGCGTAGCGTCGTGCAATAGAATAATATTTCCCGGTTGCAGCCTTTTGTTTATTCGCTTTGCCACGCTCCGGTAGTTTTTCTTCACCGTGTCGAACGAGCGCACATTCCAGCCCATTGTCCGGTAGCCTAACTGTGCTGCCGCTTTCGCCACCGTGGGGTTGGTTACGCCGAAGGGCGGGCGGAAGAACGGGCGGCGGTGCGTGAAGCGCTGCAGCCGTTCTTCGCATTTTTGAATATCTTCTTTCATCCGCGCCAGCGGCAACAAAGGGAAAAACACGGAATGGCCGTAACTGTGGTTGCCGAGCCCATGCCCTTCGTCCACCATGCGCTGGAGTAAATCTTCCTGCCCTTCCGTTTTATGCCCGGTGCAAAAAAACAGGGCGGGAATTTTGTAGTGCGACAGGACGTCCAGTATCTTCGGGGTGGTAGCGCTATCAGGCCCGTCGTCGAACGTCAGGGCAACGACTTTTTCATCGGCGGGAAGGCGGCACAGGGCTTTCAGGTACACGCCGGAACGGATAGCGGCGGAAGCATATACCAAAAAAAGCAATAGGCAGCAAAAAAAGCTAATGATGACCGGCAAAAACATATTTCATTGTTTAAGGGTTAAAGTTTAATCAATGTATGATGTATGAAGTATGATGTATGAATTAGCTTGCGCCAGCCACCTCATACCTCATACTTCATACATCATACATCATACTTCATACATCATACTTCCTACTTCATTTAAACGGTCAACAAGTAGCTTGTTTGGTCTCCCACACCCCGTGGGGAACGAAACGAGTATGTCGTTTGGTCTCCCGCACCCTGCGGGGAACGAAACGAGTATATGGTTTGGTCTCCCGCACCCTGCGGGGAACGAAACAAGTATATGGTTTGGTCTCCCGCACCCTGCGGGGAACGAAACAAGTATGTCGTTTGGTCTCCCGCACCCTGCGGGACGCCAGCGCCCTATGGCAGCCGGGTAGTTGAAAATTGAAATTGGAAAGTGGAAATGCCCTTCGGGCGATAAAACCCTTTCATCCCCTTCATCCCTTTTCATCTTTTTCATCCCCTTCATCCCTCCACCTCTTCTTTTTCCACCAGCAGGAAAGAATGGTTTTTCCCGTTGAAGTGATTGTATATGACCATCCGGTTGATTTGTTGCGGCGGCGCGTCCGACAGCCAGCCCGGCAGCTGCTGTTGCGTGATCACCCGTGCCGCCAGCCACAGCGCCAGCGACGACACGGTCGGGTAGTCGCCGAAGAAAGGCTTGTATACCGCCACCGAAGCGGTGTGGAAAACCTCCTCCGCCATTTGATAGTAGGGGCAGCGGCTGTCCCTGCCGCTTTTTCCCGAAAGCAGTACATCCACCTCGCCGGGATGCAGGCCGTTTTTCCGGAGGAACAAGGACAGTTTCTCCTTCAACGTTTGCGGTTCGCCGCCGAATACGCACAGCACATCTTTCAGCCGCACTTTTCCGGCAGCGCCGGGCTGTGCGGAAAGGATGAAACACTGGACGCCTTCGCCGCAAACAGCGCCATGCCGCCAGAAGCCCAGCCGTTCCATAATTTTAAAAGAAGTGTCGGTCTGTTCTTCGTAGCTTTCTACCAGCACCTGCGCCGCTTCGCCGTCCCGGATTTTCATCATGGCGTCGAGCAGGGCGTTTTCAAAGGAAAACCCGCGATGCACGTAGGTGGTATTATAGTTCGTATTCTTCAACACAATCGCTGCCTGCGCGCCTATCGTATTAAAAGTGGACTGGGTGAAAGGCGTGGGATTGAGTAAGTGTTCGCCATTTTCAATAATATTCTTCAGGAATTTTTCCGTATCATTCAGGCACCCCAATCCGGTGGCCGTAATAATGGCGCCGGGTTGCCGGCCGGACTGCGAGAGGCATTGCATGGCCGCCGCTACGCCCATTTTCATCACCCGGCTCATCCGCCGCCGGATGTTTGCATCGAGAATGTATTTCTTATAATCCGGCTCGCGGGCGATGCGGCGGTTGCCTTCCCCGCAGGCAATGGCCGCCGGCAGCGTGGTATCCGGCAGTTCCGTTACAGGATTGATGGAGGCGGAAGCAAGGAGGTACACGTTCATGTTTTTGAAAATAGTAAAGAAGAATCATTGCCGCCAAAGCCGAAAGAATTGGAGAGTACCGTATTTATTTCCGCTCCCTGCCGGAAAGCGGTAACCGGCGTCAGCCCGTGTTCGGCAATGGGGCGCGAATAGTTCAGGTTGGGATACAGCAGGCCGTGTTTAACCGCCAATGCCGACAACACCGCCTCTATGCCGCCGGCGGCGCCCAGCGTATGCCCGGTAAACGCTTTGGTGGAACTCAGGAAAGGTATTTTCTTCGCGAAAAGCCGCTTCACGGCGTTGCCTTCCGCCAGGTCGTTATTCGGCGTCCCGGTGCCGTGGAAGTTTATATAATCCACCGCTTCGGGGGCGACGCCGGCGGCGTCCAGCGCCTGCCGCATTGCTTCAAAGGGGCCGTGCCCTTCGGGCGACGAGGCGGTCTGGTGAAAAGCTTCGCAAACGTTGGCATATCCCGCCAGCCGGCAATAGGGCGGCGGAGCGTCGCCCGACTTTCTTTCCAGCACAACGTATCCTGCGCCTTCGCCGAGATTTAATCCGGCGCGGCTTTCGTCCAGCGGGCGGCAAACGGCTTCGTCCAAGATTTTCAGCGACGCAAAGCCGTTAAGCGTAAACTTGCACAGGGCGTCCACGCCACCGGCAATGACGCAATCGGCCATTCCGTGTTTTATCAACCGTGCGCCGAACATAATGGCATTCGCGCCCGACGAGCAGGCCGTGCTGACGGTAGTCACATAATCGGTAGCCCCGATATAGGCGGCGATTTGCTCCGTGCTGTCGGCGCAGTCGTGTACGGCAATATCCCGCAGCCGCCCCCTGTGGGGATGCGTACCAAACGACCGGTAAAAATTTTCGCTCCTGTCCATTCCGCCAATCGTAGTACCGGAAACAAACCCTACCCGCAGCCCTTTCCTCAGCGGCAGCCGGGCGTCTGTGGCGGCTTGCTGGGCGGCCAGCATGCCCAGCAGCGCGGTGCGCGAAAAGGTTTTCCCGGCCGGTAACCCCAGCCGCGCTGCCAATTCACTGTTGCTTGCTTTTACTTCCGACACGGGGAGGATATCTTTATAGACCGAATCAAACAGCGTCAAGGCGCCCATGCCCGACTTTTTCCCGGCGATTGCCTGCAAGGCCTCTGCGGTTCCGAAGCCAATGCCCGACACCATCCCAACTCCCGATACGACTATTTCCATAAATTAGCGGCAAAGATAGACAAAATTTACGGATTCGGCGGGTAAAAGGACATTTTTTGCAGGGTCGACGCATTTAGATTTTGATAAGTTCTAAGAGGAAGTCTTTGCTTCACTTTTTTCAGTTGAAAATGGAAAGTTGAGTATGATGTATGATGTGGCTGGCGCCAGCCCATTTTCAACTTTCAACTTTCAACTAAAAAAAGCCCCGAAGGGGCGAAATTTTCATAACCCCATGCAAGTGCAGCGCAGCGTAACGCAGCATGGGGATAAGAACTGCCCTGCCCCTCGCGTGGAGCACGGGTTTTCCGCTATGCACGGACAGTGCGCCGCGCGAAAGGCAGTGGGGGCTTCTTCCGCAGGCTGCGCTCCGCTTGCCTGCGGTTATGCATATTTCGCCCCTTCGGGGCTTTCAGTAGGCAGTTTTTTGAGAACTTCATGATTGCGCGATGAAACGATTGAAAATGTAAATATATGTTGCCTATGGCCTGCTGTAATGGCAAGCCTTTATGCTGTTGTTATATTTTAATTCTATACTTAGTTACATCGAGTGTGTTGTGAACAGTTTTGTTTGCTGTTGTAGGTACCACTGTACTTCCAAACATCATCAGTGTACACGTACGAATGCCAGGGCGTGCTCGTCATGCCTGTGCAGTTTTCCGCTTTGCAACGGCATTCACCAGTCCACATTTGAGCGTATGTCCAGCCGTCTTTAGCGCAGGTTTTCGCACAACCGGCGCAGTCTTTGGTATCGCACCCGGCTTTACAGGAGGCTAATTCATAAGTACCGTAGGAGGGATTAACGGTTTCACCGCATTGGTTGCGAAGTTCGACATAAGCCTGATGGCAGGTTCCGCTGCAATTACTGGTATTGTAGGTATAAGTACTGTTGGTCGTACACGTCCCGTTGCAATTAGTCGTTCCAGTAACGCAGCAATTCAATAATCCCGCAGCCTCGCTGTTCTTTCCGCACAACACGCCCGGACAACCGGTGGCGTCGGTGAGTGCAGTAATAGTACCGCCCGTATAAGTGTTGGCGGTTAC
>JAITSM010000208.1 GCA_031287815.1 Prevotellaceae bacterium | reverse complement strand
CTGAAACCGGCGTCCGGCGGCGAAGAAGAATACGTGGAGGGAGCATGAGGTTACCAATTCCACGTTACTGCCTGCAGTTGTCTTTTTATTCGCTCTGCAGACCGATGTATGTAAATCATGGAAGTTTTAATATCACCGTGCCCAAGAATATCCATGATGAGATAAGGATTGGCGGTAATGTCAGCTAACGCTGTTCCGCACGTATGCCGGGCCATATGAAAAGTTAAAGTTTTCTTTATCCCGGCCATATATGCCAATGTTTTTAAACACCGATTAACCTCCTGTTCTGATATTTTCGGAAACACGGTAGCTATATCCGGATACAGGTCAAGGTATTTTTGCACGATTTTTTCCGGTTTCCCATTGAAAAGGTGGCGCAGGTGATGCACAAGGCGGGTGCCTTTACCTTTCTCCGTGATAAATTCTACAACAAGTCCATCGTCCGTATGTTTAATTTTATCCTTTGATAGTAAAAGGATATCGCCAATCCTTATACCTGTCCAGCAACTGTAAAGGAATCGGTCTAAAATTTCAATCAAATTTGTCGGCATAACTGCCCTATCAAGGCTCTCCAATGCTTGCAATTCCGACGGTTCTAAATTAACTCGTTCGCTTTGCCCCATATTTACCTTATAATGCAGGTAGGGATTTTTTTTCATGTCAAGAACGCCCTTGCGTTCGGCGAGTTTTATGAATTTTTTCATTACTGCATGAAATTTCCCAATAGTCGTTTGCTCATACCCCTGTTGCACAAAATATAAATCTAACTTGTTTATTAAAGTTTCGTTAATATCGGCGAATCTTATATCTCCCGCAGCATTTCTAAAAATACCAAGATTTGATTTATATTTTGTTGCTGTTTTTTTACTAATGTGCTTGGCATTTAATTCATCGGAAACAAAGCATTCGGCAAATGAAATGAAACTGTCTTTAGTCCCATTGATAAATACATTTAATACATCCGGCGTTAATTCTCCCCCTTGATTTATCAAACTTAATTCATAAGCCTCTATTTCATTTTTTTTATTGTTTAATATTTGATATATGCCAGTATAATTCGGATGTTTTTTATTCGGCAATCCTGCCTTAGTATCCCAATATCGGCTTTCAATTTCAACGCCGGTAGGAAGCCACCGGCGAGTTGTTCGGGAGAAATATACTTCGAGATGTATTGGTGCTCGTTCATCTTGTGCTAATTTTTTTCCACGCCGATTAAAAATAAAAGAATAGGTAACTTTTTTCATAGTATCACAATATTATATCGCAGTTATCATATATGTATCACATTTTGCAAATTTACGGAACCTTATACGAACTTACAAAAAATTATTTTTCTTTTTAAAGGTTGATTTTTAATTAAAAAAAATCAGGCAATTTTATTCAAAATTGCCTGATTTTAATTTTGTGGTGTCACGTGGAATCGAACCACGGACACAAGGATTTTCAGTCCTTTGCTCTACCAACTGAGCTATGACACCTTTTTTCAGGAGTGCAAAGGTAAGATATTTTTCTAACTTTGCAAAAAAAATTTGAGCGTGAAGCAAAATTATACCCTTCCAAATGGTCTGCGCGTGGTGCACCGCTACCATCCTTCGCCGGTAGCCTGTTGCGGGCTGAGCGTTAACGCAGGCACGCGCGACGAAGCCGCCGCCGAAAACGGCATAGCGCACCTGGTGGAACACATGCTATTCAAAGGCACGCAGCGGCGTTCGTCCTATTCTATCAATAACCGCCTGGAAAATGTGGGCGGCGAACTGAACGCTTTTACTACAAAAGAAGAAACGGTTATTCACGCCACCGTGCTGAAAGGCGACATGGAGCGGGCGGTGGAATTGTTGGCCGATTTAGCCTTTCATTCCACCTTTCCCGGCAAAGAGCTGAAAAAAGAAAAAGAAGTTATTATTGACGAAATAAATTCTTACAAAGACCATCCGGCTGAATTGATTTTCGATGATTTCGACGCGCTGCTGTTCAAAGGCTCGCCGCTGGGAATGCCTATTTTAGGCGCTCCCGGAACGCTGGCGGGCATTAGTGTGGAACAATTGAAAAATTTTACGAGGCAACATTACCACCCCTCGAAAATGGTATTTTCCAGCATTGGGGACATTTCTCCGGAACGCATGGCGCGGATGGTAGAAAAGCATTTCAGCGCCTTCCCCGCCGGAGGAAGCAAGCGCCGCCGGAAAAACCCGGCAGCTTACAAACCGTTTCACGTAACCAAAAAATGCCGGACTTTTCAAACGCACTGCGTACTGGGCAATCGCGCGTACTCGCTGCACGACGCCAGGCGTACCGGGCTGGCATTGCTGGTAAATTATCTGGGCGGGCCGGCAGCCAACGCGCGATTGAATACTTCGCTGCGCGAAAAAAACGGGCTGGTCTATACGATAGAAGCCAATTACACGCCTTATTGCGACAGCGGCGCCGTTACCATTTATTTCGGCGCAGACAAAGAAAATATACCACAATGCGTGGAGCTTATCCAAAAAGAATTGCGGGCGGTATGCGCCAAAACCTTTGGCAGCGCCTCGTTGCACCGCATCAAGAAACAGCTGCTGGGGCAACTGTTCATTAGCGCCGACAATGCCGAAACGCAAATGTTAAGCCAGGGGAAAAGTGTGATGGCCTACGATTATGTAGAAACATTCGACCTGCTCAAAGCGCGGATAGATGCGCTCACCGCACAGGAAATACAGGATATTGCCAACGAAATCCTCGCACCGGAAAAACTGTCATCGCTCACTTTTATGATGTATAAAAATTAGTGGTTAGTGGTTAATGGGGCTGGCGCCAGCCCCACTAACCATTAACCACTAACAATGACTCGCGACTTACGACTAACGACTAAACAATGACTCACGACTTACAACTAAGTGCAGCTTATGCCGAAAACCATACATCGCCGGAGGATGCGCTGCTGGCGGAATTGGTGCGTTATACGCACTTGCACGCCATGCACCCGCGCATGTTGTCGGGACACCTGCAAGGGAAATTACTGGAACAAATTTCCTGCATGATACGCCCGTTGCGCGCTTTGGAAGTCGGCACATTCACCGGCTATGCCACCTTGTGTTTGGCAAAAGGATTACCCGGTAACGGCGTACTGCATACGATTGAGCGCAACGACGAACTCTCCGGCATCGCCGCAGCATTTATCGCCCGCAGCCCGCATGCCAGCAAAATAAAAATGCACACAGGCGACGCCCTGCAAATTATTCCAACGCTCGACGAAACATTCGACCTGGCGTATATCGACGGCGACAAACGCGAGTATTGCGCCTACTACCACGCGCTCATCGGCAAGGTGCGAAGCGGCGGTTTCCTGCTGGCCGATAATGTCTGGTGGAACGGCAAAGTAACAGAAACGCCCGCCCCTGCCGACAGGCACACGCAGGAAATCCACGCCTTCAACGAACTCGTACAAACCGACCGCCGCGTAGAAAACCTTTTCCTTCCGCTCCGCGACGGCTTAATGATTATTCGCAAACGATGACGGAAAACAGCTACATAACCGCCTGGCAAACGGCCATAGACGATTTTGAAACCTACCTGCGGCTCGAACGGTCGATGTCGAACAACTCTATTGCCGCCTATTTAAGGGACGTGAAACAGCTACAACTTTTTTGCCGTTCCGCTGCAGGCCTCTCCCCTACCGACATTACGCGACAAGTAATAGAAAAATTCCTCGAACGCACGTACCCGTCGGATAGCAATAAACGCACGCAAGCACGCACGCTGAGCGGCATCAAAGCTTTTTATAAATTCCTGATGCTGGAAAACCGCATTGAAACCAACCCGACGGAATTGGTGGAGGCGCCGAAATTAGGCGTATATCTCCCCGACGTGTTGAGCGTCGCCGAGATTGAATTGCTCATTGCCGCTGTGGACGCCAGCCGTCCCGACGGGCACCGCAACCGCGCCTTGCTGGAAATCATGTACGGCTGCGGATTGCGCGTATCCGAAGCCGTTACCCTGCGCCGCTCCGACCTGTTTTTCAACGACGGATTCATTCGCGTAATCGGCAAGGGCAATAAGCAACGGCTGATTCCGGTGGGGCAATGCGCCGTAGACGAAGTTAACCGTTATTTGCGGCAACGCGCCACACAGAAAATAATTGCAAAATACGAAGACATTTTATTCCTCAACCGGTGCGGCAAGGCGCTCTCGCGTTCTATGGTTTTCAGGATTATTAAAGGCCTGGCCGTAAAAGCCGGGCTGACAAAAAAAATCAGCCCGCATACCCTGCGCCATTCCTTTGCCACGCATTTGATTGAAAACGGCGCCGACCTGCGCGCCGTACAGGACATGCTGGGGCATGAAAGCATCCTCACCACCGAAATCTACACCCACCTCAACCGCAAACACTGGCAATCTACCATCCTGAAATACCACCCGAGAGAGAGTTTAGAGTTAAAAGTTAAAAACTAAAAGTTAAGAGCTAAAAATTAAGAGCTAAAAGTGCCGGCACTTTTAGCTCTTAACCCCTAACTTTTAGTTTTTAGTTTTTAACTTTTAGTTTTTATTCACCGGATGCGTTGGCCAGATGCTTTTGTTGTAGTCTTCCCACGACAATTTCTGGTAGTGATTTTCGGCGAAAAACACCAGAATCGGCAAAATCACTTCGGGCGTTTGATAGCCGGGAACGGCTTGAATCGGTTGCCCCTCCTCGTTCATGTACACAATATTCGGATAGCTCATGCGGCCTTGCAACAAGGCGATGGCCAGCTCGTGCGAACGATGCTCCGGCATAAAATTAAACGTATGTCCATTAAATATGATAGGCGTTTTTTGCTCGGCATCCAGTTTGACCGAATAAAAATATTTATTCAGGTAATCCGCCACTTTCGGGTCGGTAAAGGTATTTTTATCCATTACCTTGCACCAGCCGCACCAGTCGGTATACACGTCGATAAATATTTTTTTCGGCGTTTTGTTACGCAAACTGTCAGCCGTTTCCATAGAATACCACTTTACCGGCGAGCTTTCCGGAGGCGCTTGTCTGCCTTGCGCTGCAACGAATCCAAATGAACAGCCAAGCCAAGCTGTCAGGATGAAAATAATAAAATTACGCATGTTTTCCCTCTTTATGAACGGACAAATATACAAATTTTTTTTGAAGTATAACGACTGGCGGAATTTCTATTTACCGCTCTTTATTTTTGAAAGATAGAAACCTTATTTGAGGAAACAAAAAAATTATCTTTTTATCCAGTTTTCAACTTTAATTCCGGCGAGGTGTTTAAAATCTTTCATATTGTCGGTTACAAGCGTCAGTCCGTAGTGCATAGCGGATGCTCCAATCAAGAGGTCAAATTCATCGTGGATGGGTGTGCCGGCTTTTTTTAGCCTGGCTTTTTCTACGGCATACGTACGAATGCTGTCTGTGATGGGTATAACCGCTATTCGTTGCAGGAAAGTGTCCAGTAACTGGTGTTGTTTTTGAGGGTTTGAGCTGTTTTCCGCCCCATAGCGAAGTTCCGCCACAGTAATTTCCGAAACGCTACAGTTTTCAACCCCTTTTGTCCGAAGAACATCAGCTATACCGTATTTATTACGGAAGAAAAAAACGCAAATATTGGTATCTAACAGGTATTGCATAACGAAGGACTAAAAGTGGATGTCTCTTTCCCTGAACTTCCGTGCCGCTTTAAGGTCTGCCGCCATTTCGTCCGCACTTTGGTCGGATTCCCATGCGCCGCAGAGCTGGTAAAACTCCTTATCGGTTACCGGCGCCTCTTCCTCTGGCGAGGCGACAGGAAACGCGATGACTTCAACCGATTGCCCTTGCCATTCGCGCGGAATTATGATGGGGATAGTCCGGTTGTACTTTGTCGGTTTGAATATTTGCCTGTACATTTTTTTATTCTTTAATACGTTTTTCATGGGTAAAGATACGAAAATTTTTATAGCAAAATCCGATAAAATCATTTCATAGTCGAACCGGTTTGCTAAATTATGTATTTTGCAAATATACCGGTTTAATCAGTAACTCCTATAATAATTCTGAATAAACCGCGTCAAATCGGCATAAATCGGCACGGTGAACTGCACAAACAGTTCTTGCGGCGGCGGCGCCGGAGAAGGCTCGCTGCGTTTACACAGGTTTAGCTCCTGGCGGCTTAACGCCCGTTCGTCGCCATTGAAAGATGCCCAGGAGTCGCTCCATACATAGGCGCCGGGAAAACGATGTTGCGACAGCACGGTATTCGAAGCATCATTGATAATAGCGGCTTCCAGAAGCCCGCTGGACGATAATTCGACGGTATGGGTCGTCAGCTTGGCCTTCACTGTTCCGTACACCGTATACTCCTCGCCTTTCGCGTCCTTATAGGTCCCCGTAGCCACGCTGTCGCGCGTCACTTCACGCGTGTGCTTGCTTTCGCGCAATTGCCCCACCACAAAATCCAAAAAGCGCAAACGGATCCGCTGGTCGGGTTGCAGCCCGTTAGTTTCCGCTTCTTCCGGCGAAAAAACACGTATAAACTCATTCCGGATGCCGGTAGAAAAATATTCAAATACTTTGGCCTGGAAAAAATCGGCGCTTATTTTATACTGCCCTTCCACCGGTATTTGTTCCAGCACTACTTTCAGCGTGGCATCCCATTTTGCTTGCTGCAACTTGTCGGCCACGTCCCTGTAGCCGGGAATAATGCTGTTCACCTGCTGGTATTGCCGGTAAGCCTCCCTTGCCTCCGGGCGCGTGCCCATGCGGAGATGATTTTCCGCGAGCAGGTAAACCTCTTCGGCCGCCCTGTTACGCGCCGATTCCAGCTGCGAACTATAGTAGTCGGCGTCGGGGATAATCTTCAAGGCCGCCGGGCAGCGCGACAGTTGAACGGCAATATTGTTCATCTGGAGGTACAGGTTCAGAAGCATCCGGAAACGGTTATTGTTCGACGGAGAAGCCAGCAACCGTTCCGCCTCCCGCTGCGTATAATCGACCGCCAGCGGATAAGCCTGCGCCAATGCGTCGGCGGCTTTTGCGTTGTCCGGCGAGGAACGCAGTTTGTCAATCGCCTGCACGCAGGCGGTGTAGTAATCGCCTTTCGACAAGGCTTGCTGTCCGGTACTTTTACAGCCGGCCAGCAATACGCCGGCGATGGCTACCGTACTTATAAGTTTTAATAGTTTCATGTGTTTATATTATTTCTTGTTCGATTTTTTAACGATGTTATTCCCCTCAGGCAAGTTAAATTATCGCAAAAATAATAAAAAATTATGGATTATGAGGTATGAGGTATGAGGTATGAGGTAGCTGGCGCCAGCGCTCATACTTCATACCTCATACTTCCCCTTCCCCATGGACTGTTTTTCCCTTTCGGGAAATAAAAATACGCTTGCGGCAGTTGCCGCAAGCCTCCCCGGAGGCGAAAATACGCTTGCGGCAGTTGCCGCAAGCCTCCCCGGAGGCGAAAATGGGCTTGCGGCAGTTGCCGCAAGCCTGTCCGGAAGTGGGGACACGCTTGCGGCAGCTGCCGCAAACCATTTCGGCGGTAAAAACACGCTTGCGGCAGCTGCCGCAAGC